>CAZECH010000045.1:0-12037 GCA_964510675.1 uncultured Ignavibacteriaceae bacterium | reverse complement strand
ATTGCTACAATGATTGCAAAAATTTTTATGGAACCGGAAGGATTAGGAATTCAATATGACAGAGATACTTTTGCTTTAACAATTCTTTCTATAGCAGAATATTTTTTCTATCGGATTTACTATAAAGATTAAGCTTCTGAAAGGAATAATGAGATGATGAGTGATGAGAAATAGGAAGCAGAGTGCGAGTAAAAAAACTATTGCAACCTGTACGGAAAAACAATGACTGCAGATTGTTCAACCTGTTTTTGATTTGGTGATAAAGGTTCAAATCTCCATTGTCTTAATGTATTAATTGCAGCATTTTCCAGTCGTGCATCAGCTTTGGTTATAGGAATTATTGATCCCACAGTTCCATCAGGAAGAATAGAAAATTTAAGCCTGATATTTATTTCTTTCTGAACTCCCTCAGGATATAGCGGTTTATCCCAGCTATAAATTCTTCTTGTTCCTTGGCCGCCCCATTCAATATCAAAACCAAAACTTCCTTCACCTTTTGATATATTTCCCTTTTCTTCAGCAGTAACATCATATTTGGTATCTTCCTTTTTTTCTGTTTTTGCAGCTGTAGATTTTTCCTTTTCCTTATCAGCAGGTTTTATAATATTTTCTTCGGAGGTATTTTTTGCTTTCGGCAGTTCAACTTCTTTTACCTCTTTATTTTTCTCAACGGTTTCACTTTTCTCTTCAGGTTTGGAAAGCTCTTCAACATCGGTTAACTGTGAACCGATATTTCCCGAAGAACCGGGTTCACCTGAAATGCCGAATGATAGCTCAACATATTCCTTTATAGGATAATCAATTGTAAAATTGATTATAAGAAAGAGAAGTAAAAGAAGCAGGTGCAACAATAATGATATCGAAAAAGAAAGGTTCTTTATCGAACTATAATTCATTGACCTTTTAACCTGAACAGTATCCACTTTACAATCTTTCTTTTTCGGTTTCAATTGTAAATTTATCTATCCCTGATGTACGTGCCGCATCAATTACTTTTATAACAAGATCAATCGCAATGGTTTTATCAGCACGGATGATAAGATTATCTTCCATGCTTGTTCCTTTCATAATATTTAATGCAGTTGGCAGTTGATCAATACTCATTTTTTCTTCTCCAGCGAATACCTCTCCTGCTGCCGTTAAAGTAACAATTAATTTTGAAGGTGCGGATGGTTCATTTGTTTTAGAACCAGGCAGCTTTACTTTAACTCCCGTTTGAATTACGAACTGTGAAGTGAGGAGAAAAAATATCAGCAAAAGAAATACTATATCAGTAAGTGAAGAGTACTGAAATATACTCAACGGTTCATTTGACATTTTAAATTTCATATTACTTAACCTAAAATAAAATTATAAATTAAAATCATCCTTCTCTTGAACTTGCACTTGAACTCAAACTTCAACTTAAATATCTATTTCAATTTCTTCTTCAACATCCGATGTGTGAGAAGTATCCTGAATTACATCTATAACATCGTTTGCAACTGTTTCCATTTCACCAACAGTTTTCTTAACTGCTGAAAGGAAATAATTATAAAACGCGAGTGCAGGAATACCAACCATTAATCCAAAGGCTGTTGTCACCAAAGCTTCCCAGATTCCTCCGGCAAGATCACTTGGGTTTGCCGCACCGGCAAGATCTTCAATTGTCATAAACGCCTGTATCATTCCTGTAACTGTTCCTAGAAAACCAAGAAGAGGTGCAATACCTGCAACTGTTGCAAGAATCGGTAAACCTTTTTCAAGCTTGCTTATTTCCTGTGAACCTGCATTTTCAATTGCCTCTTTCACTCTTTCATGACCAAGCTTATATTTTTTTAAACCCTTCCTTACAATATTCGCCACAGGAGATTTTTCTTCCATACAATGGCTTATTGCACCGGAAATATCTTTCTTCTTTATAAGTCCTCTTATCCTGACCATAAAAGCAGGAATATTAATTTTAGTTTTTCGAAGAACTATATAACGGTCAATTATAACTGTCAGCCCGATTATTGAACATAACAATATAGGCCACATTAGAAAACCGCCTTTAAGAAATATTGAGAACAAGTTCATATCAAATTTCCTTTTTATAGTTAAATAATTATTTCACTTATTTAAAAATTCTTCAGCTTCAGAAACAGATTTAAAACCGCCTATTCTTACCCTGTAATAAATCTCGCCGGATACTTCGGTTTGTTCGGCAAAAGCATTGTAACCGGCATTACGATACTTTTGAGTTTCAGATATTGCAATTGATTTAGCTTTCCAGGAAGAAACTTGTACTGCTATCATTCCATCATCATACTGGTATATATATCCTTTAATTTTTTTTGCAGGTAAAGGATTTTTTATTTCCACTTCTCCTAAATTATTTCTATAGTTAGAATCCCCAATGTTTTTCTGTTGTGTAAGCAGCACGTCTGGTTTTTGAAAAATTGTCTGGTCATTTATTGCATCATAAACAGTGGATGTTACTGAATCATTAGGATATGTCACCGGGATATCATAAGCTCTTTCGACAACAATAATGAATTCCTTTGGAATAATTTGTTTTTCAGTTGTGCCTGAATTTTCAGTTCCGGAAAAATAATATGAAAAGTAAATTACTGCTGCAACGATTGCAATTAATACAGACGCAAAAATAAAACCCCCGTATGATCTTTTTTTGTAACCATCAAGCCTGGTTTTCTTTTCCTCCGCAAATTTAAAGGCTTCACTAATTCTTGCTAAATCATTTTCAACTATCGCTTTTTCCTCAATGGAAATTTGAGAGATTTCTTTTTCATTAATTGCAGGAATAGAATTTGTTGAATTTTCAAACTCAGATTGATCTACTTCTTCATTTATTATTTTTTCTTCAAATGAATCTATTTTGATTTCTTCAGGTTTTTCAGAATCAGATGAGAATTCATCATTTAAGCTTTCAATTTCTTCCAGGCTATAAAATTTTTCTGCTGTTTCTTCGTTAATTTCTTCAGATTCAATTTGTTGAGAGAAATCTTCTTCATGTATTTCATCTGCCTCATCTACAATATTTTCCATTTCTGGTTCAGTCTCTTCTTTTATTTCAGGAAGATTTGTTTCATCTTCAGCTTCAATAAAATCAGAAGCTAATTCTTCTTCCAGGTTTTTTATATTTTCTTCAATATTCTTATTAAGCGTAGAAGCTTTTTTCCAGTTAAGAAAAGAAAACTGCACCCCGGAAATATCTTCTTCATGTTCAGGTTCGGAAAAGTCTTGTTCTTTCCCTGTATGTTCCTCAATAAACCTGTCTACCTTTAATTCCATCAGTCTTTTCATTTCACTATTAGAATGAGGGATGAAAAATTCATTTTCATCCGAACCCGGACGAGGTATTACGGGTTTGCCAAGACTTAAACTGAAATATGAATCAATAGAAAAATTTTCTTCCTCTTTATCCGGGATATCAAATAGTAATTTTTCATTTTCATTTGTGGTGAATATAATCTGATCGGCTTCAGTTGCTTTAATTGCTTTATGAATTTCAAATCTGCCACAGCTTGTAACTATGGATTGATTCGCTTCAAGAACCTCAGAGCATCTTTTCAAGAGCATTTCAAAAAAATGTTTATGTTCGGCATCCGGAATGCCAAGCTTTGAAGTTATAATTTCTATTAATTCAGGTTTATTCATTTATATAACTTTAATTCAGATTTCCTTGTTTATTCCTCACAGTAACCCTCTCCTTTATAAAGCGAGAGAAAATATGAAATCAATCATCAAACTTTCACCACAATAATCTAAAACCGCCCATTAAATCAAGCGGGGTTTCTTTATAACCTTTCCAGAAATAAATATCATTATTGAAAATATTGTTCAGTTCACCTGTAATGTAAAAATTATCTACAACCTTATATAATATTTTTAAACCAAGATCAAAATGTGAAGGAGTGTTTTCGCTTTCAATGTTTACAATATCTGTATAAGCTTTTGAAAAGTAACTTAACTTTATTTCCGATCTTAACCCAAAATCGAATTCGTATCCATACAAAGCTGATGCTCTAATCTGTGGATGATAAGGAATAATTCTATCACTATTATCTTTTGTATCATTAAATTCAATATTTCCATACATAACTCCATACGGGCCAAGATGAAAAAATAAATCGGCAAAAAATGTTATGCTGTTTGCATCAGCAGAAGCAAAGCTAAATCTCCCTGTTGAAATTGAATCAACAAAATATGGATACGCAGGTGATGAAAAATATTTTATTCCGGCATTAACCTGGTAGTATTTATCGTACTCATACTTTACAGCCGCAGTAATAAAATTTCTTTTCCTGTAGAAATGGTTATAAAAGTTTTGAGTCTCATAGTACCTGTTGATTTTTAAAAAATCATTGCTCGAGAGGAATTCAGCATGGGGTGAGTATTCTCCGAATAATGAAAAGGAATTATTTATCTTAAATGATAAAGCGGCAAACGGAGCAGTGAAGCTTCTTTCACCAGATTTGGAATAACTGATTCCTCCTGAAACTTTAAATGCATCTGAAATATTTAATCCTGCAGAAGGTTTAACAGTGAAGAAATCATTAACATCTGAGTTAGGAATATTTGCCGGAGTATCATTAATTGTTAAAGATTGATTTTTATACTCTGCTGATACAGCAATGTTGAATGAAGAAAAAATTACTCTTGAAAACAAATTGAGACCAAAAATATTTTCAGAATAATTCTCTTCACTTATTGATGAAAGCTCATCAATTACTCTTAAATCAAAATTAAACTGCCTGCTTAACTGATTCGAAATTCCGAAAGTAAAGTTTCCATGGTTTAATGTTCTTTTCGGCGAGTTGCTTATAGAATAAAATTTATAAGATGAAGAACCAAATTCACCATTAAATTTAAATTGAGTCCCGGGAAGAACCTCACTGCTGTTGTTTGTTGTATATAAAAGATTTAATCCACCGTTTATTAAATATCTTGCTGTATTCCCAATGTGCGGCCTGTGATTTTCACCTGTAAATATTGCTTCAGCTAAAACATTATTAATAGGAAACAGATAAACTAAACTTGCAGTTGGTAAAGAATAAATTCCGGCACCAAAATCCAGCTTACCTCTTTGGAAATTAAGTGAATCAAGCCCGCTCAAATCATTTTTTAAAGGTGATGAAATATCTCTTACTAATAGTTCTTCCGGGGAGTAAACCGGTTTGAAGAACTGGTCAGAAATTGTTGAAACAAATTCAGGAGAAATTTTCTGAGAACTTTTTATGGATACAATATCGGTCCCGGTAATTATAAAATCCGGCAGTTCGACACTCGGGTTTTGCTGTGCAAAAATGAAAGCATAAAAACTTAAAAGTAAAAATGATAATTTCTTAATCATTGCAGTTCTCTCAATTTATTTTGTGCTTCCTGTCCAAAAGCATTTCCCCGGTGTTTTGAAATTACGGCACGATACATTTCTTTTGCTTTATTAAACTGTTCCAGCTTTGTGTAGCATTCCCCTAATTTTAAATAAGATTTTGTCAGCCATTCATCATAGCCAGAGAATACTAATCTTACTCTCTCCAATTCAGCTATTGCTTCTTCAAATTTTTCCTGCTCAAAAAGAGAAAGGCCCAAATGATATTGAGCTTTAGCACCAAGATCATCGCCTCTTGTTTCAGCAAGACTTTTAAAATAAATATCAGCATTTGTATAATTTTCAGTTGCCAGATTAAGCAAACCAAGTTCAAACTTCGATTTGTCTGCAAAAATTGTTTTATTGTAATATTGAATCACTTCATCAAAAACTTCATAAGCGGCATCATAATCCTGTTTATTAATAAGAGTAGTTCCTTTCATAAATAAAATTTCTGCAATCCTTGGAGTTTGCTCAAGTCTGTTTAATGCTTTATCATAAATTTCAATTGCAGCATTATAATCCTGCATTGAATTATAAATATTCCCCATTTCAATTACTGCTGTGGCCGCAACCTCATAAGCCGGATAAGATTCGAAAACTCTGTTAAAATTATACAAAGCTTCTTCCTTCTGATCCAAGTTCTGAGCACATTTGCCAATCCAGTAGTAAGCGTCAGGAATTAATTTGCTTTTAGGATAATTTGCGATGAACTCCTGATAACTTACTTTTGCAGCATCATAATCACGTGAACTATAAAATATTTCTCCTTTCTTAAAAAGTATCTGATCGGAAAAACTTAAACCGGGATTCCTGCTAACAAACTGATCAATAAATGAAATTGCTTTTACATAATCTCCCTTCGCAGCATAACTATACTGGATTCCATTCACTGCATCAAAAACATAATTTGAAGTTGGGTATTCTGCCATAACAAACTGATAACAGACAATCGCAGAATCATAATTACCTGAATTAAAATATGAATCTCCAATTGAATAATAAACCATTGGCGCAAGTGGAGTTTGAGGATAAACTTTTATAACATTTTTGAAAGAAGAAATTGCAGTTTTGAATTCTCCCTGCTGGAAATAAATCCATGCAGATATAAAAAGGGATTCATCAGCATAATCAGAATCAGGAAATTTCTGCTGCAGATTCCTGAATTCATTTAAAGCACCCGGAATATTTCCTGCTTTGTACAACGCTTGTGCATATTGATAATAAGCATAAGGATTTTCAATTTCATCGCTGCCTGCATTAAAAAGATCCATATAAACTTTGCTAGCTGCAGCGAAGTCCTTGCTTCCATAATAACTATCTGCAAGCCTTAATCGGGCATCAATTATTCTTTTATCCTTAGGAAATCTTCTGATAAAATCGTTGAATGTGTAAGCCGCATTATCATAGTCTTTTACGCTGAAATAACTATAAGCTTTGCCATAAACAGCCTGGACGCCAATCCCGGTTTGAACGGGATCAATTTTATTATAATAGATTATTGCATCAGAATATTTTCCTATTGAGTAATAACTTTCCGCAAGATAAAAATTTACTTTTCCTGGTTCGAATCCGGAATTTTCATCTTCTATTTTCCTGAAAGTTTCAATTGCCTCATTGTAATTCCCAAGATAATAGAATGAAGCTCCAAGCCCAAGTAAAGACCTGTTACTCAAATCAGGCGAGATTAATTTATAATCAAGTGCGGCTTCAAAACTATTTTTTGCAGATGCATATTGCTTTCTATCCAATTCAATTTCCCCAAGAAGTGTATATGCTCTTACCTGTAAACTTTCATCTGAAGACTTGATCGCATCCTTGATAAATCTTTCTGCCTGGTTAAGCTGATTATTATTGAAATAAACAACTCCCATCTGGTATTGAACACCTTTGATAAGTTCACTGTTCGGAAATTTCTCAACAAATTCTCCATATAATCTGAAAGCTTCTTCTTCCTGTCCTGCATATCTTTTTGATTCCGCTTTCCAGTAAAAAGATTTTACTGCTATGCTGTCATCTCCATCAGAAAGAGAATGGAAAACCTGGAAAGCATCTGTATATTTCTCTTGCTGGAAATATGCCCAGGCAAGTCCGTACTCAGCATCTCTTTTATATTCCGATAGAGGGAATGTTTCCAAAATTTCAAGATAAATTTTTTCAGCATCATTGTATTCCCGCACCCTGTAATAAGAATTAGCAAGAATATAAAGACTCTCCGAGTATAAATCTTCAGGCAAATCATTAAGCAAAGGGCTGTTTAATTCAAGAATGGAAGACTGGTAGTCTTTAAGTTTGAAATAACATACTCCAATTCTTATCTGGGCAGAAAGAGCAAGAGGGCTATCTTTATGAAATGAAAGAAGCTGATCATAATATTTTACTGCATTCTCATAGTCGCCTGTTTTTTCATATACAGAAGCAAGAGTATAAATTGAATAATCTTCATACTTGTTATTCTTTCTATTTGTAACAGCTTCTTCAAGATAATCAATTGCATCCCTGGGCCTGTTTTCTGCAGCATAAGATTCACCAATCCAGTATAATGCTGTCCCTGTGTGCTCGCTGTTTGGATATTCATAAAGAAGTTTTTCCAATCTTGCTCTTGCTCTGGAAAATTCTTTTGAATCAAAATATAATACACCAAGCTTGTAAAGAGTTTTATCTCTATAGTTTGAAGTGTGAAAATTATTTACTATATATTCAAATCCTGCTGAAGCTCCATCCTGATCGCCCAAATTTAAAAGTGCATCGGCTGAGTAATATTTTGCTGAAGCATATAATTCATCTTTTATTTCATACTCAGAAAAGAACTCATCAAAAATCCTTACTGCCTCAGAGTATAAGGAGGAGTTATAAGCGTCCATCGCAAGATAGAATTTTTCGGTTGATTCCTGCGAGAAAAGATTAACCTGCAATAAGAATATAATTAGACAAAAAATATTTTTTTTCATTTTAAGCTTTTACAACATCATAAAGAATTACGGAAAAAATACCTCCTGAAAGACTTGCGCTAAAATTTATCGCATCATTATTCATCCAACGTATACCTTTAAACAAGATCGTTTCATTATTGCAATGAGATCTTCTTTCAGTTATACTATTACATACAATACATTTATAATGAGCCTGAATTTTACTTCCTAAGATACTGTCAGAGACACTTCCCCAAAAACCACATACTACAATAATAATCATATTCAATAAATAATTAGACTCCATCCAAAGTAAAGAAGTTGCGGCAATTACCAAGGCACCTGCAATTGAACCTAATGTACCTACTAAAGAAATTCCTCCTGAAACACCTTGCTCAACTTTCTTAAATGAAATTATATCCACCGTTTTGGTTTTAATTAATGTTCCAATTTCTGTTGCCCAAGTATCAGCACACATTGATGCAATGCTGGAAACATAAACAATATAAAATAATTTCTCCGGATAAAAATAATTTATTACAACAAGCACGCAACCTAAACCACCGTTTGCTAAAACCTGGAAGTGATCTCTTTCACCGGATTTTTCAAAATATGTTTCAACAGATTCATTTTTTCTTTTTCTGTATATTGAAAGAAGACTTGATAAAAGAAAAAATGTTACAATCGGAATAGTCCATTTCCATGTACCAAAGCCAAAAATTATTATGGCAAGAAAAAAAGTAGTAATGCTTCCTGAAAAACTTAAAAGTCTGAAACGATATGAAAGATAAGCGATAATTAAAGAGAGTGTTATTCCTAATACAAAATCAATCAATAAATTCTCAGATTGAGTAAGAATATTCAAATAAATCCTGTCTCTTTTGGTTTAAGCATAGTTTTTTCGTCGCAAATATAGACTTAAGCTTTCCCTAAGTCAAGGTATTTATGAAAATATGGGGATTCACTTAAAGAACAATGTTAGATGGGGTGATAATCCTTATCGGCTACTTATCCTGAATATCTTTTTAGGCTATAATTTTTTGAAGAACTTTTGTTCCAAATTCTGTATATGAAATACTACCAAAAATTTTAAATGAGTTGATTAGACTTTTTATATATTCAGCCTTCACTCCCAATCTCAAAGCACCACTTATATGAGAATAAAGCTGATCTTCAAACTTAAGAACAGTTAACATGGAGATTATAGACAACTCTCTATCTTTCAAGCTCAATTGTTTTCTGCTAAGAACTTTTCCATAGCCTTCAATTAGCAGCCAATCAGCAAGTTCCGGTGAAAATGTTTTTACATTGCTGATAAGTTTATCATACTTATCTTCATAAATTTTTTTACAGGTTTTTTCTCCTCTTATTTTAAGGGTTTTAATTGATAAATCATTATTGACTTTTTTCTTTCCAGGGAATAAATCATTAAAAATTTTTAATGAGATTAATGCGGAAGGAAAACCGGCAAATAAATAACTCTGTAACAAAGTTTCATAGATTTTATTCCAAGAAATTTTTTTTTCGTTTGCTAACAGCAAAAGTAATTTTAGTAATTTATCTTTTCTTAAGACTGAAGCTGCAGCAATTAAAGGAAGTACAAAGTTTGTAGAAATTTTTTCTTTTCTTATCATCAATAAAAACAAAAAACCCTCACAATAGCGAGGGTTAATTAAGAAGGCAAATTTTATTTCAGTAAGGTAAGTTCATACTCAGCAGTTTTTTTATAGGTTGCATCAGATTTAGCCTGGCTGAACATTTCTTTAGCTTTTGTTAGATCGCCTTTACCTTTATAAGCTATTCCCATATAATAATATGGTCCGCCTTTTCCTACGCTTGATCTGTATTTAAGTGCGTTATCCGAAGCTGTTATCGCTTTATCCCATTCGCCTATGTCAGTATATAGTTTCGCAAGTGAAAGGTAAGCTGCATCATAATTACTATGCTCAGCACCTTTTGTGAGATATTCTATGGCTTTCGTACTATTGCCTTCACCTGCAGCTTCATTCCCTAATTTTGTATAAGCAAGAGAAAGATTCTTTTTAACTTTAGTTTTTACCTGGTTGTTTTTTGAGATCTCAAGAACTTTTTCAAAATTAGTTATTGCTTTCTGGTAATTGCCTATAGAAAAATATACACCACCAATTGCATTATAGCCGGCTTCAAAATCGGATTTAATTTTAAGGCATTCCAGGAAAGAATTCTCTGCCTGTTCAAGATTCCCAAGATTTTTCAGTGCGATGCCTTTCTGATAATATATCCTGTAATCCTTTTCAATATTAAGTGCCTGGTTATAGTGCTCAAGAGCAGAATCATAATTGCCCTCCTTTAACAATTTATTTCCGTCATTATATAGTTTTCCTGCTCCGGGATTCATATCCTGTGAAAATAAAAATCCGGAAGTGCTAAATAAAAACAGGAAAATATACTTCAATGCATTTTTTCTTTTTATCATTACTCTTCCTTTGTTTTTTGGTGGATGATTAGTTCTTTGTGCGGAAGACGGGACTTGAACCCGTACGCCAATTAAGGCACTACCCCCTCAAAGTAGCGTGTATACCAATTTCACCACTTCCGCAAAATTCTCAGATAAAAATATATCTGCTTCTTCTGAAAATCAACCCTAAATTAAAACTTCTTATTCATTATTAAGTAATATTTTTCTTATTAATCCCATTTTCTTTTTTTGTGGCGAAAAAGTACATCCCTTATCTCTTCCTTAAAACGTCTTTCAAATATTGCAAGTTGTGCGAGTTGTTTGTTTGATAGTATATCTGATAATGAATTAAAAAATCTTTTCTTCTCTTCTTCAATTCTTAGATGTGCTGCAAGGTAGTTATCAACTAACTTTTTTAATTCCGGATCATTCACATCTTTAATTGAAGAAAGCTTATTCTCAATCTTACCAAACTGTAAATCATTCTCATCAAACAACTTTTTCATATTACTCATATGCTCATTACGGCGAGCAAAAAATTTTAATGCTGTTTCTTCATCCAAATCAAGCGTTTCCAGCAATTTAATTTTTTCTAATGCTTCGATCTTTTCTTTCGGATCACCTCTTTTATCACCCTGAGAGTATACTGCGATTGATAAAACCAAAATAAATAAAAAAGATTTAAAAGTAGTTTTCATTTTTAACCTCAATTAATAAATCTTTTGGGAAATTAGTGTATTGTATATGCCGTCAATTTCTTCTTCGGAAAGTTCATCGAGTATTGTGTAAAATTCATTGCCTGTAACATCTGCAAAGTAATCCCCGGAATTACCATTAATATTTAATTCATTCAGAATCATTGAATTAAAAAGTGAATCATATTCAACCACCTCAGTTAGTTGTATCGAATTAAAATCGCGGTAATAATTATTTACATATGAATTTAATTCTTCACTTTCTATATCCTGCAAAACAATATTATCATTGTACATTATTTCCCTGTCTTTATTGAAAATAAAAATTACTAACAAGGAAATTATAACAAGGCTAACGCTGCCTAAAACAAAAACAGGTTTTAATTTTGATTCTTTTTTCTTTTTAATTCTTTCCCTGAACTCGGGAATAATATTAACGAAGTAGGAATTTTGAATATCCGGATTGCTAAATCTTCTATATTGATTCAGGGTGTTTTTATAAGAATCAATCGTTCTCTTGAGTTCTGAAGAATTATTAATTTCTTCTTCAAACTTTAGTAATTCTTCACCGGTTAATTCACCGTCAAGATATTTTCTTATTTTTTCTTCATTCTTCATTTTGCATCAACCCGGTTATTTT
>CAZECH010000044.1:0-12337 GCA_964510675.1 uncultured Ignavibacteriaceae bacterium | reverse complement strand
TGTTGTAATAAAATATTTCTCAGCAACCATTTTTATATCATCAACAGTTACATTATCATAAAGAGCGTACAGTTTGTTGAGTGATTCAGGATCATTGGTAAGAGTAATATAATGACATATTGAATTTGCAATTGTGGAAGGATTATCAATTCCCATTGCATAACTATATTTAAGATTAGACTTTGTTTCGGATAAAAGCTTTTCATCAACTCCATTTGCTTTAACATTTTCAATAGCTTTAATTATTTCATCTTTAACATATTGCATATCTTCTTTTTTATAAAATGATGCTTGAATAGAAATCAAATTTGGATCTCGTGAATCGCCAGCTCCTCCGCCCAAAAATCTTGTTTTCTGTTCTTCGATAACCAGTTTTTTAAATAGTTCTGAGTTTTCAGAAAAAAGAATTGTACTCAGAACATCTAAAGCAGGCATATCAATTTCTGTATCACTGAATGCAGGACCCTTAAAGGAGAGATTAAGATAAGGCGGGATACTTCCATTCTGAAGGTGAGATTTTTTTGTTTCAGTCTGTTTAGGTTCTTCGGGTACATCAACCTCATAATTACCACGCTTCCAGTCTCCAAAATATTTTTCTGCAAGTGAATTTACATTTTCAGGAATTACATCTCCCACAACAACAATAGTTGAATATTCGGGGCGGTAATATCGTTTAAAGAATTCTTTTGAATATTCAAACTGATTAGGCATATCAACAACATCTTCAAAAAACCCCATTGTTGTATGTTTATATGTATGTTTTTCAAAAGCTGTATTCAACATTTTTTCATACAACTGTGAATAAGGACTTGCATAATTTTTTGTGTATTCTCCTTTAACAGCGCCCGCTTCAACTTTAAAATCGTGTTCAGTGTAATTCAGATTTTTAAATCTGTCGGCTTCAAGATCAAACATTTTTTCAAGTTCTTCAGCATTCCCTGTCATATGATAAATAGTCCTGTCATTGGATGTGTTTGCATTTGCTCCAGCTCCAATCAATTTAAGTACTTCATTATATTTTTCGCGAGGGTATTTATCCGTTCCCCGGAACATCATATGTTCAAAGAAATGAGCAAAACCTGTTACTCCTTTTTCAACTTCATTTCTTGAGCCGACTCTTACAACAATATAAAAGGCTGCGAGTCCCGGACTATCAAAAGGTACAGTAACAACATTCAATCCATTATCCATTTTATATTGATGAATTGGGTAAGGAAGAATTTTATAATCTTCCATATTGCCTTCTCGTTTTGCGAAGCATGTTATCATACTTGTAAAAATAATAGATGTTATAAACAAAAATTGCAATAATAATCTCACAATTTTACTCCTTTTAATTTAACGTGCTGCTCTAAATAGTTATTTTACAGTTAAAGTTCAATTTATTTATTACGAATAGATTTATAAAAAATAAAAATTGATAATTAAAATTAAAGTAATATGGTTATAAGAGTAAAAATCTGTTGTATTTCCAGTATTGAAGAAGCAAAATTAGCAATAAAATATGGAGCTTCAGCAATTGGTTTGGTTTCTGAAATGCCGAGCGGACCAGGCCCAATACCGGAAGAATTGATTGAAGAAATAGCAGCCACTATTCCTCCCTGTATTTCATCTTTCCTTTTAACAAGCGAACAGGATGTTGATTCAATTATTAAACAACAAAGAAAGACAAAAGTAAATACTATTCAGATTGTTGATAGATTAATTGAAGGAACATATTATGATCTTAGAAAAGCTTTACCGGGAATTTCTATTGTCCAGGTCATTCATGTAACAGGAGAAGAATCAGTCGAAGAAGCAATAGAAGTTTCAGGTTCTGTAAATGCAATTCTTCTTGATTCAGGAAATCAATCTTTAAAAATAAAAGAGCTTGGAGGAACAGGGAGAGTCCATGATTGGGAGATTAGCAGACGGATTGTTGATAAAGTTAAAGCTCCGGTTTTTCTTGCAGGAGGTTTGAAACCCGATAATGTTTTAGAAGCTGTAGATAAAGTTCGTCCTTTTGGAATAGATATTTGCAGCGGTGTAAGAACAAATGGAAAGCTTGATGAACATAAGCTGGGTGCCTTGTTTAATAATTTGAAAAACTTAATTGAATGACGACCTTGTAAAATATTATAAAGACAGAGCAAAAGAATATGAGAATATTTATCTCAAACCTGAAAGACTGGATGAATTAAAAGAGATTGAAGATATTTTGCAGAAAATATTTAAAGATAAAGTAATCCTCGAAATTGCATGCGGAACAGGATATTGGACTGAGAAAATTTCTAAGACTGCAAAATCAATCCTTGCAACAGATATTAATGATTCTGTTCTTGAAGTTGCAAAAAATAAAACTTATCTAAATAATAATGTTAAATTTCAAAAGCAGGATTTGTTTTCATTCAAACCGAAAACAAAATTTGAAAGCCTGCTTGGCGGATTTATCTGGTCTCATGTTAAACTTCAGGAACTGAACTCTTTTATTAAAAAAACAAACAGCTTCATAATGGATGAAGGAACCGTTGTTCTTATGGATAACAATTATGTAAAAGGAAGCAGTCATCCAATTATAAGTAAAGATGAATTTGGAAATACTTACCAGACAAGGAAATTGAAAAATGGTTCAGTTCACAATGTATTGAAAAATTTTCCTGCCGAAGAATTCATTCGTAAAAAACTGGAAAGCATAGTTAGCGAAATAAATTTTATTAAGCTCAAATACTTCTGGATAGTGATTTATAAAATCTAATTAATCCTCGAAGTTCAATTTTTATTGATTCATTTGTTATTCAACAAGATTATACATCTAACAATCAATATTTATTGTAATTAGAAAAGTTCTTTTCAAAAGAGAGAAAAATTAAGCTTTTTTTAAGCTCCCACTTCGAATTTCTTCAACAATCACAACAATTATTCCCCCTTCGATGGCATTTAATATGAGTACGCTTTAGTAAAATTATCTTGAGGTTTTAATGGATTCCGAAATTTTTGAAAAATATAAAAAAGGTGATAGGAGTTGTTTAATTCCGCTTTTACAAGATATTCAGGATAAGTACAATTTTCTACCCGAATCTGAGTTAAAAGAGATAGCCGAATTTCTTGAAATGCCTTTAAGCAGAGTTTATGGGGTTGCTACTTTTTATAACCAGTTCAGGCTAATTCCTCTTGGAGAAAATGTAATCAAAGTTTGCAGAGGGACAGCCTGCCATGTTAAAAACAGCGCAAACATTCTTTTCAACCTTGAAACGACGCTTAAAATAAAAGCCGGTGAAACAACAAGAGATAGAAAATTTTCAATTGAGGTCGTGAACTGTATTGGGGCATGCAGCATAGCGCCCGTCATAACTGTGAACGAAGAATACTATGGAAGAATTTCTGTGAAAGATATTCCTAAAGTTTTAAAACCTTATCAACCTGCAACCAGAGCCGGCAACAAACCGAAGGTTAAGGAAACCAATGAACAGGAGGTAAGTAAGTGATGAATTCATTTCTGGAAAAATGCTGCGATGAATGCTGGCATAGTAAAGACAAACCGTGTGATCTTTTTATTCAGTGCTGTAATGAAGGGCCTTTATGCCATCACAATGCCGAATGTGAAAAGGAAATAAAATCATTAAATAAAAGATTAAGATATGAAGAACATGATATCCCGGTTATTTTTATTGGAATGGGAACATGCGGACTTGCTTCAGGTGCTTTAAAGGTTAAAGAAGCAATTGAGGCAGAATTAAAAAAATTTAATATTATTGCTCGCATTGAGCCGACCGGCTGCATAGGTTATTGTGCTAAGGAAGTTATAGTTGATATTAAATTACCGGGACAAAGCCGTGTATCTTACTGTGAAATTTTCCCCAAAATAATTCCGCAATTTATAAACACCACTCTTGTTGAGAAAAAAATCTACCAGGAAAATTTATTGGGAACCTTTGGCGAACATACCATAGAGCTTCCTGCTATAAAAAATCATGCTTTCTTTAAAAGACAAACTAAAGTTGTTCTGGAGAACTGCGGGATTATTAATCCAGATTCAATTGATTCTTACATTGCTGTCGGCGGCTTCAAAGCTTTTGATAAAGTTTTAAGATTAAAAACTCCCGAAGAAGTAATAAAAACAATTTCAAGCAGCGGTTTAAGAGGAAGAGGCGGCGCAGGTTTTCCCACAGGGAAAAAATGGGAGCTAGCTTTCAAAAGGAAATCAGAAATAAAATATTTAATATGTAATGCTGATGAGGGCGATCCCGGTGCTTTTATGGACAGGTCAGTACTTGAAAGCGACCCGTGCAGAGTTGTTGAAGGAATGTTAATAGGAGCTTATGCAATTGGCGCAGTAAAAGGGTATATCTATTGTCGTGCTGAATATCCTCTTGCAATAAAAAGATTGGAAAAGACAATTCAGCAATGCAGAGATTATGGTTTGCTTGGCGATAACATTTTAAATAGTGATTTCAGTTTTGATCTTACAATTAAAAAAGGTGCAGGTGCTTTCGTGTGCGGTGAAGAAACTGCACTCATAGCTTCAATTGAAGGTAAAAGAGGAATGCCTAAGCCACGTCCTCCATTTCCGGCTGATTCAGGGCTTTTTGGCAAACCTACAATAATTAATAATGTTGAAACTTTTGCAAATATAGCTTCAATTATTTCCAGAGGTTCTGACTGGTTTTCATCAATCGGAACTAAAAACAGTAAAGGAACAAAAGTTTTTGCACTTAGCGGAAATATAACCAACACAGGTCTTGTTGAAGTACCGATGGGAACTACTTTAAAAGATGTTGTTTATGAAATCGGTGGTGGAATTCCTGATAAGAAAAAATTAAAAGCTATACAGATTGGAGGCCCATCAGGCGGATGTTTACCCGAAAGTGTAATCGGAACTCCTGTTGATTATGAATCGCTTAAAGAGGTTGGCGCAATGATGGGTTCGGGTGGATTTGTTGTTATGGATGAAGATACCTGTATGGTTGATGTTGCAAAATATTTTCTACAGTTCATTCAAAGTGAGTCCTGCGGAAAATGTGTGCCCTGCCGTGAAGGTACTAAAAGGATGCTTGAAATTATTGAGCGTGTTCCGGTTAGCTATAAAGGTACCAAGAACAAATCCGATCAGCTTCAAAGATTTAAAGGAATAATTCATCTTAGAAGACTTGCTGATGTAATCAGAGATACTTCTTTATGCGGATTAGGACAATCGGCACCAAACCCGGTTCTTTCAGGATTAAGATATTTTAAAGATGAATATGAGGTTCATCTTTATGAAAGAAAATGCCCTTCAGGTGTTTGTAAAGAATTACTTGTGTACACGGTCGATAATTCATTATGCTCAGGCTGTGGTGTATGTGCAAAGAAATGTCCTTCTGGGGCAATTGCCGGAGAAAAAGGACATGCTCATTATGTAATTGAAGAGAAATGTATCAAGTGCGGAATGTGTTTTGACTCCTGCCGTTTTAATGCAATAAATGTAAATTAAGTTTGGAGAAAAGATGGTTCAGTTAACCATAAATAATATAAAAGTAAATGCTGAAGAAGAAATGACAATTCTAGATGCAGCTAAATCTGTTGGAATATATATTCCAACACTATGCCATCTGAAAGAATTAGCTCCGACAGGGGCATGCAGAATTTGTACTGTCGAAGTTGATGGAATGAGAAACCTTGTTCCCTCTTGCGCTTTCCCTGTTTTTGAGGGAGCGTCTGTTGAAACAAACTCACCAAGAGTAAGAAGAGCAAGGAAAACTATTATAGAGCTTCTGGTTGAAAATCATCCGCAGGATTGCCTTATATGTGTAAGAAATAAAAATTGCGAGCTTCAGGATCTATCGGAAAAATATGGAGTGAGAGAACACAGGTATGTTGGCGAATGTAAATCTCACGCAATAGATATTTCAAGTGCCTCTATGGAAAGAGATCCTGCTAAATGTATTCTTTGCGGAAGATGTGTAAGAGTGTGTCATGAGATTCAGAAAATAGGTGCGATAGATTTTACTAAAAGAGGTTTTACAAGTATAGTTACTACTCCATATAACAAAGGTCTTAACATAAGCGATTGTATTCTCTGCGGGCAATGCATACTTGTTTGTCCTACTGCAGCTCTGAGAGAAAAAAGCTCAATGAAGGAAGTTACCAACGCACTCAATAGTAAAAATAAATATACAGTTGTGCAAATAGCTCCTGCTGTTCGTGCAACAATTGGCGAAGAATACAATATGCCGGTTGGTGTTGATGTAACTGGAAAACTCGTGACGGGTTTAAGAAGACTTGGATTTAAAAAAGTTTTTGATACGAATTTCGGTGCAGACCTTACAATAATGGAAGAAGCTGAAGAACTTATTTCCAGGATTAAAAATAAAGGTAAGCTTCCAATGTTTACAAGCTGCTGTCCTGGATGGATAAAATTTGCAGAGCAAAATCATCCCGAAATACTTGAGAATGTCTCTTCCTGTAAATCTCCGCATGAAATGGAAGGAGCTGTTCTTAAAACGTATTTTGCCAAAAAAATGGGTCTCGATCCAAAAGATATTTTTGTTGTTTCTATAATGCCGTGTACTGTTAAGAAATACGAATCAAATCGTCTTGAGCTTTCTGAAAATAATCTTCCTGATGTTGATGCAGTTTTAACAACAAGAGAACTTGTAAGATTATTCAAAATTGCAGGAATTGATTTCGATGATCTTCCACAGGATAATTTTGATAATCCATTAGGCGAATCAACCGGTGCTGCTGCAATTTTTGGTACAAGCGGCGGAGTGATGGAAGCTGCGATAAGAACAGCTTATTATAAACTATCCGGAAAGAAATTAGATAATCTTGACTTTAATGAAATCCGCGGGTCCGCAGGTTTAAAGGAAGCTGAGATTGAAATTGAAGGAATGAAAATTAATGTTGCTGTGGTGAATGGAATTGGAAATGTAAAAAAAGTTCTTGATGAAGTTGAAAACGGAACATCCAAATATAATTTTATAGAAGTAATGGCTTGTCCGGGTGGTTGTGTTAATGGCGGTGGTCAGCCTATTCATCAAAAGTCTGAGAAAATTTTATTGAGAATGAAAGCTCTTTATGAGATTGACACCAATATGAAGAACAGGTTCTCATTTGAGAATGAATCTGTAAAAGCACTTTACAAAGAATTTTTAATTGAGCCTAATTCCCACGTTGCGCATGAAATCCTGCACACAGAATATTTTAACAGGCAAAAGAATTAGATTTGTAGATAAGCGGATTTTCAAGAATTGGTTTTTCTAAATTCAGGATGATGAAAATGGTTGAAGGAATTGTAAGTACTATCCAGGATAAATGTAAAAGATGCTATTCCTGTATTAGAGAATGCCCTGCCAAAGCTATAAGAGTAATTAACGGCCAGGCAGCCGTTATAAGTGAACGCTGTATTGTGTGCGGGCATTGTATCAAAGTATGCTCACAAAATGCAAAGCAAATAACATCCGATGTTGAACTTGTTATTAATGAAATTCTTCCATCGGGAAAAGCAGTTGCAATTGTAGCCCCTTCATTTGCTGCATCATTCCCGGAAAACTATTTAACTTTTCCAGCTGCATTAAGAAAATTAGGTTTTACTCACGTTGTTGAAACTGCATTCGGAGCTGATCTCATCAGTAAGCTCTATATGAAAGAAATACAGGGGGATGGAAAGAAAAGCATTATAAGTTCAGCATGCCCGGCGGTTGTTAGCTACATTGAAATGTACTACACAGATCTTGTTCCTAATCTTGCAAAAGTAGATACACCCATGATTGCCGTTTCAAAATATCTGAAAGAAAATCTTAATAAAAATATAAAGATTGTTTTTATCGGCCCATGTATCGCAAAGAAGAACGAAAGAAGAAGTAGTGATGTAAATGAATTAGTTGATGCAGTTTTAACTTTTTCGGAAATCAAACAGATACTTAAAAAGAAAGACATAAATCCTGACGAGCTTCCTGAAAGCAATTTTGATCCGCCTTATGCTTATAAAGGGAAAGCATATCCGCTTTCCGGCGGACTTTTAAAAACGATAAATATTTCTGGCGACATTCTTGAAAAAGAAATAATTGTTGTGGAAGGGAAGAAAAAAGTTATAGAAATAATTGATGAACTCGCTCAGGGAAATATAAATGCAAAGTTTGTTGATATACTTTTCTGTGAAGGTTGTATCTCAGGACCCGCAATTGATTCTGACCTGAACTACTATTCAAGAAGAGAAAGAGTAATAAAGTACATTAATGAAAAAATTAATTCGCTCGATAAGCGTCTCTGGATGAGCAGCATTTATAACAGCAGGCACATTGATTTCAGCCGGAGTTTTTATCCCAAAAATCAACGAAGGCCAACACCTGATGAAGAAAAGATAAAAGAAATATTAGCAGAGACAAACAAATTTTCTTCCGAAGATGAACTTAATTGCGGTGCTTGCGGATATCATACATGCAGAGAATATGCAATTGCTATTGCTAAAGGATTGGCTGAAAGAGAAATGTGTTTACCATTCCTTATTGATAAACTTGCAAAAGCTTATGATGACTTGACCACTACACAGGATCAATTAAGGACAGCAGAAAAGCTTGCATCAATCGGGCAGCTTGCAGCAGGTGTTGCACATGAATTGAATAATCCTCTTGGAACTATAATGCTTTATTCCTCGATGCTGAAAAAGGAAGTATTGCAAAAAAATGGTGGTGATCTGTCAGGTGATCTGAAGTTAATAGAGGAAGAAGCAAAAAGGTGTAAGAATATTGTATCCAACCTTTTAAACTTTGCGAGACAAGGCAAACTTAATTTAAGTTGGTTTGATATAAACATTGTAATTGAAAATATTATTAAAACAATCCGGCTTAATCCATCTTTTAAAAGTGTAAAAATAGAATTGGTAACATATGCAGAGCCTGTTTTTGTGGAAGGAGATAAAGATCAATTGAAACAGGTTTTTATTAACCTTGTTTCAAATGCCTGCGAAGCCGTTGAAGATAAAAAAGAAAAGGTTGTAAAAATAAATGTGCAATCAGATTCCGCAAATCTTATCCTGGAAATAATTGATAACGGCTGCGGCATCTCAAAAGAAAATTTTAAAAAAATATTTACACCTTTCTTTACAACTAAAAAAATTGGGAAAGGAACCGGTCTTGGTTTGGCTATTTCCTACGGCATAATAAAAATGCACAAAGGGGCTATTGATTTTATTAGTGAACCAGGCAAAGGGACAGCATTCAAATTAATTTTGCCCTTAAAAAATTCTGAATTTAATAATGGAGATGAATTAAATGCTTAATGAAAAGAAAAAAATATTAATTGTTGATGATGATCCAGATCTGCTTGAGGAAAATAAAATCCTGCTTGAATCAAGAGGTTATAATGTTTACACAGCCGAGGATTCAAAATCAGGCTGGAAAATTTTTCAGCAATCAAAACCTGATGCAGCAGTAATTGATTTAATAATGGAAGAACACGATTCCGGTTTTATTCTCTGCCACAAGATTAAAAAAGACGAACACGGAAAAAACATTCCCGTTTTCCTTTTAACCTCCGCAACATACATCACAGGTTTCAAATTCGGTTCATCCACTTCCGAAGAAAAAGAGTGGATTAAATGCGATGAGATTATAAACAAACCGATAATGATTGATGATCTTGTAATGAAAATCGAAAGTTACTTAAAAACTGTTTAGTTGAGATGAACAATAACTCTTCTGAAATATTAATTGTTGAAGATGAAAAAGGATTAAGAACCGGGATAAAAAAACTTCTTGAAGGAGAAGGATTTGTTGTTGATGCTGCCGAAAATGGCACTGATGGAATTGCTTTTGGAAAAGCAAAAGAATACGATGTTGCAATTCTTGATTTAAAGATGCCGGATATTGACGGGCTTCAGGTTCTGAAAGAAATAAAGAGAGTTCATCCAAACACAATATGTTTGATTGCTACAGGTTATGCAAGTTATGAAAATGCGGTTGATTCAATAAAGTTTGGAGCTTTCAGTTACATTCCAAAGCCGTTTACATCAGAAGAGCTGCTGGAGAAAGTGAACGAGGGATTGCAAAGAAGAAAACTTTTAATCGAAGCTGAAAAATGGAAAAAGGAAAGAGAAACAAGCCTTCTCGAAATTGCTTTTGAGAAAAGCAGGTTAAATGCCATCATTCATTCAATGACAGAAGGGGTTTTAGTTGTTAATAAAAACGGGCAGGCGGTTCTTTATAATCCCGGTGCATTAAAGCTCCTTCAGCTTAATAAGATTGAAATTGAAGATTATATAATTGAAAAGCTTCATCCGGGTTTATCGGAATTAATCAATCTCATTCTCTTAAAACATACAGAACAAAAAACCTATTCTAAAGAAATAATTATAAATGAAAGACTGGTAATTGAAGCAACGGCTTCTCCTGTTCCGCATCCCGATGGTACTTTAGCCGGAGTAGTAATAGTTATAAAAAATATTACGGATACTAAAAAGCTTGAAACACTTAAGTCGCAGTTTGTTTCAATGGTTTCTCACGAATTAAGAGCCCCAATGTCTGCTGTTTATGGTTTTCTTCAACTCCTTTCAGATGAATCTGTTAAATTATCCGAAGAGCAAAAAGTAAATTATATTTCACGCTCTAAAATCCGGCTTGATGGTTTGCTGAAACTGGTAAATGATCTCCTTGATATTTCAAGAATAGAAATGAAAACTGCTCACAGGGAATTAAAGGATTATGATCTTATAAAATCTGTTAAATATGTTATTGAAACTTTCCAGAATGAGATTGCGAAAAAGAAGATTCAAATAAATTTAAATTTTAAAGAAGATTTGCCTTTGTTAAAGTGCGATGAAGATGAAATGAACAGGATATTCACTAATCTTATAGGTAATGCAGTAAAGTATAACAAGGAAAGCGGCTCTCTTGATATAACAATTTGTAAAGATGAAAATTATATTGTTGTTGAAGTAAAGGATACAGGAATAGGGTTAAAGCCTGCTGAAAAAGAAAAGCTTTTCCAGGAATTCTTCCGTGCAAAAAACGAGTACACAAAAAATATCAGCGGAACCGGTTTAGGGCTTTCTATTGTTAAAAAGATTGTTGATTCATATTCCGGTAAGGTTGAAGTAGAGAGCGAATATGGCTCAGGAACTTCTTTTAAGATTTACTTCCCGCTTAAATAGCAATTACATTTTCCCTATATATTTTAATTTGCATCTGATTCAGTTAAATTTAGCAATCAAAAAAATGGAAATAAAAATTGGAATTTAAAGTTCACCCTGACGTAAAAATTGGTCACATTCATTTGACAGTCTCGGATTTACAAAAATCATTAAGCTTCTACAGAGATCTTCTTGGTTTTGAAATTACAACTAATTATGGTGATTCTGCTGTTTTTCTTTCAGCAGGTGGATATCATCATCATATCGGGCTAAATACCTGGAACGGAAAAGGAGCAACGCCGCCGCCGCAGGGACATACAGGACTATATCATTTTGCGATTCTTTATCCCAGCCGAAGAGAACTTGCGAGAGTCTTAAAAAGACTCTACGAAAAAAATTACCCCATTGAAGGAGCTTCCGATCATGGGGTATCCGAAGCAATTTATTTGAGGGATCCTGATGGAAACGGCGTTGAACTTTATACAGACCGTGAGCTTGAAGCATGGCCGATTGATTCTGAAGGGCATTTACAAATGAGCACAAACCATCTCGATGTTCTTGGGCTTTTATCAGAGCTTGATGAAGAAGAAAATTTGTAATTAGAAATCTTTAATTTTTTTTATAAAACATTCCCACCATGATGATTCTCAAAGCAGAGTATTTTAATCTTAGGGAAGATTTCTATTAGAGGCAGGAACGTAGTCAAATTAAGTGGATTTCACCTTTCGTGAGAATTCTACCGTTCACACATAATTTGGCTAATTTCATAACAATCTTTAGAAAGCCATTGAATAAACTCTTAAATTTAGCGTATCAAATTAAGGGAGTTAGTTAAACTAAAAGGTACTCAAATGAAAAACTTAATATTAAAAATTTTCATTGCAGCATTTTTCTTTGTCATTCCTGTTCAATCAATATTATCACAAGATAATGATAAAATAAAAGGCAACTGGCTTGGTACATTAAAAATTTCAACAATAGAATTAAGAGTTGTATTTAAAGTAATCGAGAATGAAGATGGTTCTTTAAAAGCAACTTTAGATAGTCCTGATCAGGGAGCTTTTGATATTCCGGTTGACTCAACTATTTATAATGAACCAAATATCAGGTTTGTTGTTCTTGCAGTTACAGGTTTTTATGAGGGTAAGTTTGAACAGGATAGTATTGTTGGACGCTGGACACAGGGGTCATCATTTCCTCTTACACTTACAAAGACTGAAAATATTGAACCACCCAAAAGACCTCAGGAAC
>CAZECH010000043.1:0-12506 GCA_964510675.1 uncultured Ignavibacteriaceae bacterium | reverse complement strand
ATCTGAATGGACGAGTGGATTTTTTCCCGGCTGCTTATGGTATGCTAATGAGTTGAAGCCGAATGAGGAAATCCTGAATGCGGCAATAAAATTCACAGAAGGACTTGAGGAACAGAAATACAATACCGGAACTCACGATATTGGCTTTATGATGTTTAATAGTTTTGGCAACGGATATAAGTTTGCAAATAAAGTTGAGTACAAAAAAATAATTTTAGAATCAGCAAATTCCCTGGCAAAAAGATTTAATCCGAATGTTGGTTGCACACAATCGTGGAATGGAGAGTTCCAGGTTATTGTAGATAATATGATGAATCTTGAACTGCTGTTCTGGGCAGCTAAAAACGGTGGAGACAAAAAACTTTATGATATTGCCATAAGCCATGCAAACAAAACTATTGTGAATCATCTTCGTGAAGACGGAAGCTCTTTTCATGTTGTTGTATATGATACAGCAACAGGCGGAGTTTTACAGAAAAGAACTGCCCAGGGTTTATCAGATAATTCCGCATGGGCAAGAGGACAGGCATGGGGAATTTACGGCTTTACCATGACATTCAGAGAAACAAAAGATCCAACATATTTAAACACAGCAATTAGAATGGCTGATTATTTTATAAACCATCTGCCTGAAGATTTTATTCCATATTGGGATTTAAACCTTCCTGCAAATAGCCCTCAAAAATTTAAGGATGCATCTGCTGCAACAATAGCTCTTTCTGCTTTGCTGGAATTAAGGAATTATGTTGATGACAAAACTAAGTATGACCCGGTTATCCACAATATTATGAAATCGCTGATAAAAAATCATCTTTCTGTAAATACAGTTTCAAGCGGAATAATTTTACATTGTGCTTATAATGTAAACAGTGATAATCCTTTTAACCGGGATGCATCTACAAGCTGGGGAGATTATTATTTTTTAGAAGCTTTGTACAGGTATAAAAAATCTTTTATGAATTAACTCGGTTTAAAATGTTATTACGAACGAGTCTTCGAGTGAAGCAATCTCTAAATTACTGTAGGTAAAAAACATGTAAAATTGCTTCAGCTTACTTAAGTGAGATTCGCAAGACAAAACAAGAATTTCTTCAGCTCTCCACAAAATTTTATCAATAGAATCATCCAAACAAATTTGATGAACAAATTATAAATTGCTGTGTAATTTCAATTTATCTTTATAATCAACCAGATTCTAAAAGGAAAGATAATGTATTCAACTTTTGAAACAGAAATTGTTATAAGACCTGATGATATTGATATGAATAATCATGTCCACAATTCAAAATATCTTGATTATGTACTTGCTGCACGTTATGACCAGATGATTAAAGATTATAAGTTCTCAATGAATGATTTTCACAAGCTTGGATATAACTGGGTTGTGAGCATATCTTTTATTGAATATAAACGTGCACTTAGCATGTCTGATAAAATTGTTGTAAAAACAAAATTCGATTCTTACAACGGAGCTCAATGTAAAGTTAATTTCCAGATTGAGAAAAAAGAAAATAATAAAATTGCTGCTGAAGGTTATATTATTTATACAATGATATCCATTGAAACAGGCCGGCCTGTAAGAATCACAGAAGAATTGGTCAAACCTTATACTATATAAAATAATGAATCTAATCCCTTGTGATTTACGTTAATTTTTTTATTTTCTGAAGTGACTATCAAAGGAGCAGATATTTATGCAGGAATTTCTCAATCAAATTTTTTATGGCAATTCAGTTTACGCTTATGTTATTGCATTCGGTACTTTTATCATTGGGATAATCATCTTAACAGTATTTAATAAAATTATTTTATCAAGACTTAAAAAATGGGCGGAGAAAACCAGAACAACAGTAGATGATTTTCTTATTAAAGGAATAGAAAAATCTGTTCTGCCAGTTTTGTATATAATAATTTTTTACCTGTCTGCATCAACATTAACCCTTCATAAAACCACTATAAAGATAATTGATGTAAGTACGGTTTTACTCGCTACTTTTTTTATCATAAAAATGATTACCTCCACACTAAGATATGCTCTTAGTTCCTATGTAAAAATAAAATCCCCGGAGGAAGATGCTGATAAAAGGCTAAAGCAGATTAGGGGTATAATGGCAATAGTAAGCTTTATAATATGGGTACTTGGTTTTGTTTTTCTTCTTGATAACCTTGGTTTTAAAATCTCGGCAGTTATTGCCGGGCTTGGTATTGGCGGTATTGCAATTGCTTTGGCTGCACAAACAATTATAGGAGATTTATTCAACTACTTTGTTATATTTTTTGATCGTCCATTTGAGATTGGAGATTTTGTAGTTCTTGGAGAATTCAAAGGGAACATTGAATACATCGGGATAAAAACTACGAGAATAAGAAGCTTAAGCGGGGAACAGATTGTTGTTTCAAATACAGATCTTACCAGTTCGAGGATTCAGAATTATAAAAGAATGGAGAGGAGAAGAGTTGTTTTTAAACTAGGCGTGATTTATCAAACCACTTCACAGCAGCTTGCTGAAATTCCTGGGTTGGTAAAAAGTATTATTGAAGAACAGAAAGATGTAGTTTTCGATAGGGGACATTTTCAGAACTATGGAGATTTCAGCCTGAATTTTGAATTTGTTTATTTTGTTTTAAGTTCTGATTACAATAAATATATGGATATCCAGCAGGCAATTAATTTCAAAGTTTATGACGAATTTGAAAAGAAAGGAATTGAGTTTGCATATCCAACCCAAACTTTATTTGTTAATAAAACTGTCAACCTGGAAAGTAAATAGAATAACAGATTAAAATCCTCATTAACTTTAATTAATACTTACCTTGAGTTGTGCAGTTCAAGTATGCTGTTGGCTCTTGGTTTGTACAAAAGATGATACAGAACTTCCAAGTAAGCATTAAGTTCTTCCATTTCTATGTTAGTTGTAAATTTCCAGAAACCATAAATCTTTGCCAGCGAAAGAAGATTATTAGCATACAGCTCCCAGTTATATGCAGAATCAACTCTTTCAATCGCTTTTGACGAAATTCTTTCCCATTCCTTCGGATCTTTTTTAAACGCTTTAATAAATTCAAGAATCTTTTTAGTTGTTTCAATACTATTTATTGGATCAATATGAAAACCTGATTTTCCATCTTGTATTATTTCCAGCGGACCACCATACATTGTTGCAAACACCGGGAGCCCTGATCTCATTGCCTCAAGCACTGTCAAACCAAAACCTTCAAATAATGCGGGCTGAACAAATATACCTTTATGATCAGCTATCAGTCGATATACTTCACCGGATTGGTCTTTCCTGAAAAGTTTACCAATCCATCTTATTTTATTATGAAGATTAAATTTATTTATTAAGCTATGCATAATCTCCATCTGTTCACGTTCCTCATTATCTGAAGATTTGTTTATATCAACACTTCCTGCGACAATAATAAGGTTTGTATCTTTTTGAAGTTCGGCGCTTTCACCAAACCAGCTTACAAGAGAGGTAAGGTTTTTTATTTTGTCTAACCTTGCCATAGAAAAAATGGGTATAAGGTTTGGCTTCTCAAGATATCCTATGACATCTGGATCTTCGGAATTTTCAAAAAGCAGTTTGTGAAGATTATCTTTAGTTTCTTTAAGTCTACTGTTTAAATCTGTATATGGAAAATATACTTTTGTGTTAACACCCGGAGGAACAATATTGAATTTTGGATGAAAGAGATTTATTCCACCTGTAACGCGATAAAGATCCGGCATTGTAAATATTTTATAAGATTCGTACTGGCCTATACTATCTTCTGTCCCCGCAATTTCCTGGTATGAAGATGTAATAATAAAATTAGCAGCATTTATCGCCAGTAAGTCTGCAGTAAACTGAATTGAAAAATGATATTGGTTCTCAAGACTTTTCCAGTATAAACCGCTGTAAAGATATTTGCTTTTCTCAAGTGCGTGTGCAATGTTGCATTGTGTTACTCCGAATTTCTTTGCGAGCATATAACCAACCATGTTGCCATCAGAGTAATTCCCGATAATAAAATCAGGTTTCTCTCCAAACTCAACAAGAAGTTCTTTAAAAGAATCTTCCGCAAATGTTTCAAGGTACGGCCATATTTCAAATCTGGATATCCAGTTATCGGTTACATTTTTGTTAAATGTTCGGAATGGAACACGAAGAATCCAGGAGTTTTTTGTTTCATGAACCTTTTCAAGTCTTTGATTACACTTTGTTCCTTCCGCATTTGGGATAAGCCTTGTTAAAATTATTATCTTAGGATTAGCATCAAGCCCGGATTCGTTGAGAGATTTTATCATAGCTTTTTCCAGTGCCTTTACCTGGTCAAGAATATAAACTACCTGTCCGCCTGTATCCGGTTTGCCAAGTACACCTTCCTGGCCAAAGAAACCATGTGGAGAAACCACGACAATATTAAATATCATGGGAATTCGCGAAAGAAAATCGCGTAGCGAAACATGATCTGGTGACTGCATCAGCCTGTCGAGCATTTCGAGACTCTCGCTAATCCTTCCAGCAGTGTTTCCTAACCCGCGTTCAAAACCAAGTTCTTGTAAAGGATGTCTTATGTTTGAGTATGGTTCATCTTCAGTATATTTTCTAAGCATTTTCAAAGCTTTATCAATACTGCTACTGAGTTTTTCAGGATTATTTATTCTGCCGTTAACAATAAGTTGCTGGTTTTTGTATTTATGAAGGAAAAGAAAATCAAACAATGCAGTACTTAACTTTTCAGGGTTAGTAAACATTGTACTCGATAAATACCGATTTAAATATTCTACACCTTTGCCAATACTTTTAGGTTCCCGAATACTGGGGAACTTATCATAAAAAGTGCTGAAGTTTAAAGAAAGTAGATCATTATTGGTTTCGGGATTAACAAAAAGTTCCTTCACTTTCAGAAATTCAACCGAATTTATTTTTTCATAATACATCTCTTCAATATTGAAGAGGTAATAATCTGATGAACCTATCTTTTCCCTGAATTCAAAATAAGCGTAATTGCCATGGTAAACTGCTTCGGTTGTTTTTCTTAATATATTTTCAATTGCTTCATGATTTCCAACTTTATTCTCTTCTTTAAAAGATTCAAGGATTTCAAGCAGTCCACCTTTAACAAAAAGATTTTTCCCGGAATTAAATAGCCTGTTCAGGTAACTAAAAAAATCTCTTTTATTCTCATCTATTAAAGAAATGATTTTTTTACTCACTATAATTTCCTTTCCCGTTAGTTAAGAATTTATAGTAGTTTATTCCATCAATGATTCCGCCCGCATAATTTCTTTCAGCAAAATAAACTCGCTCACTTCCGCGCAGGGAGTCAAGTTCCTGACTATAATTTCCAACCACAACTCCAAGCAGTTCACCTTTTAACATTTCTCGATCATTACCTGAATCTCCAGCAACTAAAATATTTTCATAAGGAATATTCCATCTGTATGATAAATACCTTATTGCTTTTCCTTTAGATGCGCGGTAAGGAAGTATATCAAGGAACTGTCCGTGACTGTAAATTATATTAGCTTTTATTTTATTCTTTAAAAGAATTTCTTTAATCTTTCCCAGGTTTTCAGGATTATCTATCATATTATAACTTATCTTGAATTCTCTTTGGGTTTCTTCTTCCTGGTATTGGAGGAATTTAACTGGCATTAGAAGGTCAACGATTTTTTTTCTATTCCATTGATGTTTTATATGAGCTTTCCATCCTTTTGAATATACCAGTTCATCCTTGTAATCATAATATATTTCGGAGCCAACAGAAGATATTATTACAATAGGAAGTAAAACATTGTATTCTTTCAGAACATTAATGGTAGAGTCAACGGTCCTTCCGGTAGCTACAGCAAAACCTATATCAGGGCTGACTTCGCTTATTATTTTATTTAGCTCTTTCAGCAAATCATCATCTCCAAGCAAAGTATTATCAATATCTGTAACAATCAGTTTCTTCATACCAAGAAGTTTTTTCCCAACCTGTGCAAAAGAATCTATCTTTCCGTTTTCCACTGACATAATTTTTTCTAATTCGTCCAGATAAGTGTCTGTGTGTGTTTTCCACGTATAAAGCTTCTTTACATTCTTCATACCATCCTCCGAATATTTCTTCCATAATTCTTTGTCATCTAAAATTTTATTTATTGCTTTTGAGATATTCTGCGGATCAGCCACATCAACGAGAATTCCGTTTTTACAATTTGATATTATATCTTTTGGCCCGCCGTCATCCGTAGCAACAATAGGAACCCCGGAAGCTGCTGCTTCAAGTAAAGTTAAACCGAATGGTTCAGTAAGTGCTGCATTAACAAACACCCCGCCTGTTTCAGCAGTAATATGGTAAAGTTCAGGAACTTCAAGGTCGGTGTCGTGTCTTTTGGGAATTGCCATTTTACCATAAAGATTATATTTATCCATCAGGAGAAGAATTTCCGTAAGCACTTCGCGTTCATTATCAGGCATTGTTTGTATGTCCTTCCTGATGCCTGCAAAGATTGCTAGATTAGCTTTTGCCTGAAGCTCTTTATCATCACCATAAGCTGTTATAAGGCCGGAAATATTTTTTCTTTTATCGGCTCTGCAGAGAGTAAGGATTATTGGTTTGGTAATATCCATGAAAAATTTATGAAGTTTTTCGCTTATGCTTTTTATAATTTCTTTTGTCTCGTCATCAAAAGGGCGCTCTTCATTGTAAGGATAAAACTTTTTTATATCAACTCCCGGAGGAATTACTTTAAATTTAATGCCGGTACTATTTTTATATTCACCATACTGTTCTTTAATTTCCTGGCGGGTGCTTGTAACAATCATATCTGCATAATATATAACCATTTCTTCAACATCTATGCGATGATTTATCTTATATCTCCTTTCAATTTCCTCTATTTCAAGTCCTTCACTCAGAAGTTTTCGGAATTTTGCACGACCGAGAGAATGCCCCGTATGAACAAATGGAATTCCGAAAAATTTTGTTAATTCGGAACAAACATATCCTGCATCGGCGTAATGACTATGGATAACATCGGGAAGCCAACCGACAGTTTTGATATGTTTGATGCTGTTATCAACAAACTCTTCAAGATGGTCCCAAAGCAATTCTTTCCTGATATATTTCCCTCCACCGGATTTTATTCTTACAATGCTGAATTTTTCATTGATCTTTTTTTCAGGCAGAGAATATTCTTCAGATAGGGTTTTATCCTTTATCAATCGTGTCATAAGTTCAACCTTTTCTACCCGAGGATCTTCACTCAAAGCTTGTCCAAGTTCAAGTACATACTTTACTTGTCCGCCGGTATCGGCATCTCTACCATACTCAACATTTTCAGTTCTTATCAATCCGTGGATGCTATATAATTGTATATAAAGTCCGTTCCTTCTTTTATTCATAATTACACTTTAATTTTGAATTTATCATATATATTATCGTTTTCAGGAAGTGCACCTCTAATCTTCACTATCTCACCGGCAAAATCAGCAGCAGTTTTATTGAGGTCTTTAAGATTCCAGCCACCGAGATAACCGGTACACAATATTGATGCATAAGCATCGCCTGCCCCAACAGTATCTATAGCATCTTTAACAGAAGCTTTGCAAAAATCAATTTCATCCAGCTTAAAAAGGTAGGAACCTTTTTCTCCGCAGGTAACACATAAAAGATCAATAGCAAACAAATTTTTTATTTTTAAAGATGTGGCGATAAGATCATAAGTTTCATTAATAAACAGATTATTAAGAATGATTAGCTCATCTTCATTTATTTTTAGAACATCTGCAGTTTTTAAAGATTGTTTAACCGTTTCAACCGTGAAATAATTCTGACGTATATTAAGATCGCAAAAATATTTTATCGGTTTGCAAAGTAAAGATTGAATTGTGTCTCGTGAGACTGTACTTCTTTGGGCTAAAGTGCCAAAGTAGAGACAGTCTGAATTTAAAATCATACTAATAATATCTTCTTTCTTTTTCATAAAATCATAAGCACAGTTTTGTTCAATTTTCCAGTGGGGAATTTTTTTTTCATCAAGATTTGCAATTGCTCTTCCGGTAGGATATGTATCATCTGTTTGAATATAATCCGATGAAATTCCATTATGCTTAAGGAAATTTAGAATCTCCGCACCAAATTCATCATTTCCAATTCTACTCACAAAATTTCCTCGTCCCGTAAGTTTAATAACATGATAGATGAAGTTAAAAGGAGCTCCGCCGATCTTCTTTTCATTCTCGTAAACATCAAATAATATTTCACCAATTGAAGCGATAAACGGCATATAATGGATCCCTTATATTTTAATTTTATCAAAACTATAATAAAATATTTCCTGATAATCGCAAGTTTTATGAAACACAAAGACGAATAATATCATGAAGAAACTTTCGAACAGGATCGTAATTTCACTTTTATCCATTGCAGTAATGTCATTCAGAATCCTGAAATGTCGTCAGAACATGTTTATTTGAGGAATCTTAAAACTTAAAGCCCCGAACCGAGTATTCAGAGTGACAATTTCTTTGAAATCAGGACGCTATTCTTTCACCAAGGTATTTTTTTTAAGAGTTATTATTTTATACGACCATTCATCACAATTCATTTAGCATAAAAATTTTTATTTAATATTTTCACTTTCCAAAATCACTAGAAAAAAGAGTAATATGAACAGAATGCTAAAGATTCTGCTGGTAATATCAGTGTATATTCCGGCAACCAGTTTTGCGGGCAATGGAGAAGGGAATAATTCTTCAAATCCTTTATTCGGAGAGTTTAATAATATAATAAGCTACAATTTACTTTCGGCAGAACATATCCTTACGGCTACAGAAACTACGCTTAGTGATGCTAAAAATTCTCTGAAAGAACTCTATTCAATTGAAAGAAAGAAAAGAACTTTTGAAAATACTGTGATGGAGCTTGATAATATTTATAATAACATTTATAAGGTTTACGGCTCCGTTTATTTAATGGCAAATGTTCATCCTGTTGATGATATAAGGAACAATGCAAATGATGGGGTTTCTCAATTCAATAAATTCTTTAATGAGTTGTCGCTTGATGAAGAATTATATAAAGCTTTTAAAGACTATTCAGAAACTACTGAAGCAAAAAATCTTTCAGGATATAAAAAGAAATTTCTTTCTAAAACAATTGCAGACTTTGAACGAGATGGACTCGGCCTTCCTTTGGAAAAAAGGGAAGAACTTAAAAAGTTACAGGATAAATTGTCCGATCTCACAATTTCATTTTCAAAAAATATTGCTGAGGTTAATGATTACCTGATTGTTGATGAGAAAGATATGGATGGTTTGGATGCAGAATATAAAAACGCACACCGCACAGAAGATGGAAAATATAAAATCGGGTTGAGTTATCCATCCTACATTCCTTTCATGAAATTTTCTTCATCGGAAGAAACAAGAAAAGAATTATATAAGAAATATAACAACCGGGCAGTTGACAAGAATATTGATTTATTAAAAGAGATACTTATTGTACGACAACAAATTGCTAAAATGCTGGGATATAATACTTATGCAGAGTATGTAATTGAAGATAGGATGGCCAAAACGCCTGGCGCAGTTTGGGAGTTTGAAAAAAATCTTATTGGAAAAGTAAAAGAAAAGGGCAGAAAAGATTATAATGAGCTCCTCACAATTAAAAGAGCATATCTTGGTGATAATACTATTAATATAATACAGCCATGGGAAGCATCTTTTTTTAATGACAAACTTCTGAAAGAAAAATATCAGATCGATCAGAATAGTGTTAAAGAATACTTTGAACTTAATAATGTTCTTGATGGGTTCTTTAAAATTTCAAAACAGCTTTTCGATGTAGAGTTTAAAGAAGTACAAAATGCCCCTGTCTGGCAAAACGATGTAAGATTGTTCGATGTTGTAAAAGATAATAAAGTAATTTCAAGGTTTTATCTTGATCTGCATCCCCGCGAAAATAAGTTTTCTCATGCTGCTTGTTTTCCAATGATTAAAGGAAAGGAAACCATAAATGGTTACCAAATGCCTGTTGCATCCTTGGTTTGTAATTTCCCGGAAGCTACAGAAAATCAGCCGGCATTACTTTTACATTCAGATGTTGAAACTTTCTTTCATGAATTTGGACATGTATTACACAATGTTTTAACAAATGCAGAGCTTGCAAGTCTTTCCGGAACTTCAGTGGCAAGAGATTTTGTTGAAGCTCCGTCACAGATTTTTGAAAACTGGGTTTGGACCTATGATGCTTTAAAATTATTTGCAAAGCATTATAAAACCGGAGAGGTTTTACCTAAATCTTTATTTAATAAAATGATCGCTTCAAAAAATGTTGGCTCAGGTTTAGCAACTCTACAGCAAATATTTTATGGTTTAATTGATTTAACATTGCATGACAAATATGATCCGAATGATAATGTTACAACCACAGATGTTGTAAAAAAATTACAGAATGAAGTTACTTTATACCCATATCTTGAAGGAACAAATATGCAATCTGCATTTGGTCATTTAACAGGATACGCAGCTGGTTATTACGGCTATTTGTGGTCAAATGTTTATGCACAGGATATGTTCAGCATTTTTGAGAAGAATGGGATCATGAATAAAGAAACGGGATTAAAATATAGAGATATAATATTATCACGTGGCGGTACTGCGGATGAAATTAATCTTATAAAAGAATTTTTAGGAAGAGAACCTAACCAGGAAGCTTTTTTAAAATCATTAGGATTAAATGAGGGCAAGTAATTTCGCCCTCCTTGAAAGATTTTATTTATTTTTCCTTATCATCTTCGGACATATTCATATCCTCCCATGGATTATTATCTGTGTTCCAGGTTTCAATTTTAATTTTCCAGGAATCATCCGATTGCTTTTCCCAGATTGTAAGATATTTCCCGTTATCTGACCAGCCATCAGTCATTCCGGGAATTGTCATATCGATTGTATAAGTTCCGATTTCATAGGCAAGATCTCCAGAGGATAATACTTCTATTGTACTAAGTGTCATATTATTAATCTTAAAGCCCATTTCCTGAGATTCCTTATTTTTTTTCATAATTGCATCTTTGCCTTTTATTATTGGCTCATAACTGGGCATTGAAACTGCATCATCTGCGTACATAACCATTATTGCTTCTTGATTATCTGCTACAATAGCTTTTACCATTTCGTTGTTTAACATTTGTATTTTTTCTTTTAACCCGGAATCTTGTGCAAATAAACTACCGGAAAAAAGAATTAAACTAAAAGCTGCAACAGAATTTTTAAGAATGGATTTCATTGGACCTCCTTATTAAATTACTTATTAAGTTTTTAGTAATAGAAAAAATTATTAGAGCATGATTATGTGTAAAAATATATATAAATTATTGCAAGTAACAAAAAAGAAGAACAATGAGTTTAAAAGAATTCAAAGCAGCAAAGATAAATGATCTTAAAGATGGAGAGATGAAAGTTGTTTCTGCAGGAGATGGTAAAGAAATCCTTCTTACAAGAATAGATGGAAATTACTATGCACTTGGTGCTAATTGCACTCACTATGGCGCTCCTCTGGCACAAGGAGTATTGTGCAAAGGAGTAATAATATGTCCCTGGCATCATGCCTGTTTTGATGCAAAGTCAGGCAATCTTTTAGATCCCCCTGCAAGGGATTCGCTTCCTAAATATTCAACAAAAGTCCAGGGCGATGATGTAATTATAATGATACCGGAAGAACTTGAATTACCACGACCGCCACAAATGATTAAAGCAAACTTAGCTGATAAAAGAAATTATATTATTCTTGGTGGTGGTGCAGCGGGAAACACTGCTTCACAGGCTTTACGTGAAGCAGGCTATACCGGGAAAATAACAATGATTACTCAGGAAAAGAGAGTGCCGTATGACCGTCCTAATTTAAGTAAAGCTTATCTTTCGGGAGAAGCACAACCTGAATGGATGCCCCTGAGAGGAGAAGATTTTTATAAAGAGTATGATATTGAAATTCTTTTCAATACAAAGGTGAAAGAAGTAAATACAGCTGCCAGAGAAATTCTTTTAAATAGTAATATCAAATTAAAGTTTGATAAAATACTTTTGGCAACTGGCGGAGTGCCGAGAACTCTCAACATTTCCGGTTCTGATCTTAAAAATATTTTTTATTTAAGAAGTTTTAACGATTGTGATAAAATAATTGAAACCTGTAAGGATGCGTCCAAAGCAGTTGTAATTGGTTCAGGTTTTATCGGGATGGAAGTTGCCCATAGCTTGCACGAAAGAAAATTGGATGTAACAGTTGTTGCACAGGGAGAAATTCCATTTAAAAATATTTTTGGCAGCGAAATAGGCAATCTTATAAAAAGATTACATGAAGAACATGGCATTAAATTTAAACTCAGCTCGCAGGTTTCAAAATTTGAAGGCAATGATAAAGTAACTTCAGTTGTACTTAAAAATGGTGAGAGGATAGATTGCGATCTTATTGTAGCTGGAATTGGTGTTAAACCCGCAACAGATTTTTTGAAAGGCATTAATCTTGAAAAA
>CAZECH010000042.1:0-12673 GCA_964510675.1 uncultured Ignavibacteriaceae bacterium | reverse complement strand
TAAAAAAAGAAATATTCAATAAGTAACTAAATTTAATATAAGGTTGTGTTACCGCTAGAAATGTCAGTAATTGCGCATCAAGTGCTTAATAATTATTATTCAACCATTCAATTAAAAATATGCTCTCACTTCTGCTCGCGCTGTATGTATTGTCCTGCTTCCGCCTTGCAATCTTCCATCATAACTTATGGTTGACTGAAGATTATTTGAAAGCCGGTAATCAAAATTTAATCTCCAGAAATAATTCTTGCCAACCTGGTTACCGCCTGTTAATTCAAAAGGCAGAAAATTCTCAGAAGTATTAACAAGCAGTTCAATTCGTTCAACTTCTATTCTTAATCTTCCTGTTCCTGCAAAAGATAAATTAAATCTTATTGCCTGTGAATTCAAATCTATAATAGTAGGATTTTCAGGTAAAGTGTCTTCGCTGCTTCCTGTTTTCAATTTCAAACCAACTTCTATATTTCTTTCAGGCCTGTAGGAAAAATCAGTGGTAATGTTGTTATTTGTAATTTCTCTTCTGCGGTTAGAGTTGACAGGTGCCGAAACATTATCCGCCTGGTTAACCACATCAGTCTGGTTACTAACTTCTTCAATCATCTTAAATCTCATACGCAGACTTCTTTCACGGTTGTATGCTCTTTCAACTCCACCGCTGAACTGGTTAAGACTTTTCCTCTGAGTATATCTTAACCGGAAGGACAATTCCTGGTCATTTTCCCAAAGAAAAAAATCCTGCTGAATATAATTTGAACCGCGGATTGTTTTTTGTTCGCTGAGGAATGATGAAAAATTTAAGAAATAGATTTTCTTGTAATCTTCTTCCCTGCTGTTTTCTTCAACACGCCAGAATGTTTCAGTTGATAGTGGATTAAATAAGACTCCGGCTAAAGAACTTCTATCAAACAATTCTCCATATTTTATTTTCCATCGCGTACTTGTTTTAAGATCAATGACAGGAAAGAGTTCATCAGTTGGGAAGGTAACCTGTATAAAATCACCATCGTATACAGTCGGTTCAAATTCATTTTCATCTGCAATGCCATTATTATTAAGATCGCCAAGATATTTAAAGTTACCTGTTCCGGTTTCAACTCTAACAAAAACTTTTTCAAGTCTTGCAGATCTTTGAGTGGAAACTTCATAGTAAAGATCGCCATCAATCGGAGTGATTGGTTTCAGCTTTGTTTGTGAGCGAATAAGGATCGTTTCTGTATTTAAGAAACCTTTCTGCTGGAATATTTCTGTATATTTTTTATTTCTGTAAGTAAAATTCAACGTTGAATTAACTTCTTTTATACCTGCATAACTCAGTTCGTAAAATTGCGTTTGGGATTTTGATTCTTTTAACATCATGCCATTAAGAGGTAAATAATCATCACGCAAAGAATATTTTACTGATATATTCAAACCATTGAAATCTATCAACTTCAAATATGGAGCGAGATCATAATATTTAAGGCTTCCTGAAAGAAGTGAATCCTGTGGTGATCTTCTATCTTTTCTATCCTCTGAAAGGAATTCCATCCCGGGACTGAATTTCCAGAGCTGGTAATAACCATTTCCGCTTTGCCTTAACCATTTACTCTTTAGCGAAATGTTCTCAGTCTGCACATAATCCAAATTATAATTAAAATTGTAAGAAGTATTATCAGTGAGACGAATAATATTATTGTACCTATCCGATTTGAAATTATCTCCTCTCCTAAGTAAACCAGCACTTGAGGAAATATTTAGCTCGCTAATAGGAATTAAGTTTAAACCAATTTCTCTTAACTGCTCATCCTGTGGTTCATTAGAAGATGATACATTATAATTCCTGTTGAATTCAATTTCATTCAGCCTGTCTGCTGAAGTGAATTTCTCATGTATAAATCTATCTTTATAAGAGAGTCCAATTTTTCCAAGATTTATATTTCCTAAATTTATTTCTTTTGGATTTATCTTAAAAAAAATATTCCTCGCCTGGCCAAAATTATCTTTATCACTAAGATCGGAAAGCCTGTTTTTATCCCACAAGCTTCCGGCGTACTCAAGATCTAATTGAACATCTTCAAAAGGTTTTAGAGATAAAACTATATTTCCAATTTGTTTTAGTTCAGGTAAAGGAATAAAAATAACCGGCTGATAACCACCGCTTCCAATTCCTACAAACCTATAATTACCAAGACTCTCTCTTGTATAATCACCCAAACCTTCCCCAACAAAAGTAAATGATACATTATAGATTGAAGTTGTATCTCCCGGTGCATAAACATAATATGAGTAGTCAAGATTATTTATTATTGTATCAACTTTTGTATATGTTCCTCGTACAATTCCCAGTGAGTCCGGTTCAGCTAAAAAAATCCCGGGTCTTGTTGCCTGATTCCTGTTGTCTCCAGCCTGGTAAAGAATTTCTTTATCAGCATCTGAAAGAGAAATATCAATCGGTGCATCCTGATCATCTCCTTCCCGCATATACTGAATACTCAATTTAACTTTGTTATCAAAAAATTCTGATTCGCCTCCAGCACCAAAAAAGTTCCTGTTGTATCTTCTGTCGGTATATTCAAAATCAATTGTTATCCTGCTTGCAGAAGTAATTAATTTATTTGGTGTAAAAGTTATCTGTGCATTTGAATAATCAATTATATAATCGTTCGCTTCACCTCTTTTCATTTCTATTCCATCAAGATATATTTTTTCAGTTCCTGCAATGATGATTATATCTCTTTCATTATTGATACCGGAAAGTCTATAAGGGCCTTGTACACCTTCAGTTCCGTTAAATCTATTTGTATTAAATTTCCCTCTTGAGCCGGCAATAGAAATAAATCCTTTATTAACATCGTAATTAAATTCTCCCATTAATCCCTGCAGCTTCCTATCAATCACTCCAAACTCACTTGCTCTCCGCTGAACCTGGTAATCGCCAAAGGTACCTGTTGCATTAGGGTGTTTTATCTGGATGAATACTTTATCAAGCTCTTCTAATCTTTCTGTATTTCCTTCTGGTTGGATGGGAGTGTTTTCATCTGTTAATGCGGCAACAACTTCTATGTCTTCAGATAATTTCCCAGAAAGCTGTAATCTTAAACCACTGCTTAAAGTAAAATCTTTCGTCGTACCAACTGTAAATCCTCTTATAAGTGTACCACTTTTTTCTATACCGGAACCAAAGATTGACTCAGTAGAAAACCCACCGGTCTCGGGAGATGTTATCCTGATTGTATCCCCTTTCTCAACATCATATTTAATAACGAGACTTCTTTTCTTATATTCTTTCTGCAGTCCTATATTTAGCGCCTGATAGGTAACAATTAAAGTATCAAATATTGAATAAGGTAAAGTATCTGAAAGGGAAAATGAACCGGATTCGTATGAAAATTTGTAATCATTTTTTTTTAATAATGAATCCCGTAATAATATTGCTTCTGTTGAAGGGATTATGGAAACCTGAGAGATTGAATAGTGGTTTTCAAAATTGATAGGAATTGTGTCGCTTACAATTATCGTAAGATATTCATTCTGAGCAATTCCTTCTTTATTAATTAAGAAGATTATTGAAAGAAGGAAAAAGATTTTGAGCTTATATTTCAAAGGCCAGAGAAATTTTGTTATCGTTAAATCTAAATTTACATACCTCTTTTATCAAGTCCATATTTAAACAGGGAGATTAAATAGTCTCCCCTTCTAATACTTGTCTAATTTCATTAACCATGAATATAACATTTCATTTTATCACAGAAGAATATCCTTCCCTATAATTTTTTTTGAATCAACATTTTAGTTGCCCAGCGGAGTTTAGTACAATTTTATATCTCTTTCTCCGAAGAGAAAAAAATTTACTCTGCTTCAGAAAGCCTGTTTTTAATGAATTCTTTATTAATATTTTAAATAAACTAAGATTGTAGTAAAACTTCTACAAGACTTTACAATAAAATACTCTTATAAAAGTGGTATCAATGTATTAGCTTTAGGTAAGTTTTTAATTATCGGAGAGGATATGGAAAAAACAGTATTTGATTATAAAATCAAATTAGACGAACTAAAATGTATATATATAAAACAAACTACAAAAGAAGAATACTTAGAAAATACAACAACGAAAAAAAAACTTCAGGATTTATATGTCCTGTTTAAAATAAGAAATGACAAAAAAAATGCTAATAAAATAGGGACCAGACTATTTGGAAAAAATAAATTATTAAAATCAGCCTGAATTATTCATAACGTAATGCTTCTATAGGATCAAGATTAGCAGCTTTATATGCCGGATATGTTCCGAAGATTATACCTACTGTAACGCATAAAAACATTCCAATCAAAACCCAGTCATAAGGAATTGCGGTTTGAGCACTTAACATTCCTCCAACAAAATTACCTACAATTATACCCAGAGCTATTCCAATTAATCCACCAAGCAAGCAAAGAAAAACGGCTTCAAATAAAAATTGAGATAAAATATTTATTTTTTTTGCTCCAACTGCTTTTCTTATTCCAATCTCTTTAGTTCTTTCAGTAACAGTTACAAGCATAATATTCATAATTCCAACACCGGCGGCAAGTAATGCGATTATAGAAACTACCAAAGCTCCGATTTTAATTCCACCGGTAATATCATTAACCTGCCCCATCACTGATTCATTGCTGAAAATATCAAAATCATTTTCTTCTCCGGGATTTACCTTCCTGATTTTTCGCATATGCCCGATTGCTGATTCAATTGTACTAAAGTAATCATCCTTGCTGTTTGCCATAACCGTAATATCAACGCTTGAAGTTCTTTTACCATAGTAAGACTGATAAGTTGTAATTGGAATTACGATATAATTATCCTGTGATTGTCCAAAAATTTCAGGTCTCTTTTTAATTATTCCAATAACACGTAATGGTTTTCCGTCCATTTTAACTATTTTACCAACAGGATCAGTATTATAAAAAAGTTTTTCTACAATTAAATGGCCTAATACACAAACATTAGCTGAGTATTCTATTTCATTATTCCTGAATTCCCTGCCATCTTCAATTTCAAGATTAAGAGTGCTGTAAACTCCTTGTGTAACACCAACGCAATAAGTATTTGGATTTGTTTCTTCATTTCTAAATTTTATTATTTTTCCACCACTTCCCTGCATAGCACCAACTATTTTAGCATCCGACATCAGATCTTCAAATCGGTAGTAATCAGCAAGAGTTATATCCTTCCTGTTCCTGTATTTATCCAATGAACCATCTCCTCCGGTATGAATAGCAGGCCATTTTCGGATTTCAAATGTATTTTTACTTAAGAACTGGAAGCCGTTTTCAATAGTATTTTGAAGCATCGTTACAATTGTCATTACAACAATGATTGAAAAAATACCAACAACGATTCCCAGAACAGTTAGAAGAGTTCTTAACCTGTTTGTCTTTAAAGACTCAAAGGCAAGTAACAATAGTTGTCTTATCTTCATATTCTCCCCTGATTTATTTTCTATAAAATTAATAAAAGACTTAATCCAAAATAAATAATCTTCATTAGGTTATATAATTCCAATATTCCATTACTCCGGATTACTCATATCTCAAAGCTTCTATAGGATCAAGGTTAGCAGCTTTATAAGCAGGGTAGGTGCCAAATATTACACCAACAGTTACACATAAGAGCAATCCAATTACTACCCAATCATAAGGGATTGCAGTTTGTGCATTTAAAAATCCCCCGGCAAAATTTCCGACACCAACTCCTAGAACTATCCCTATAAATCCTCCAAGCAAACACAAAAAAATCGCTTCAAATAAAAACTGAGTTAAGATATTAATTTTCTTTGCACCAACAGCTTTCCTAATCCCAATCTCTTTTGTTCTTTCTGTTACTGAAACAAGCATAATGTTCATAATACCTATTCCAGCAGCAAGTAAAGCAATGATTGAGACTACCATTGCGCCAATTTTTATCCCACCGGTTATATCATTTACCTGTCCGATAAGAGATTCATTGCTGAAAATATCGAAATCATTCTCTTCACCAGGTTGAACTTTTCGTATTGTTCTCATATAGCCAATAGCAGCTTCAATAGTTGCATCATAATCTTTTTTTGAATAAGACATTACAGTAATGTTAATACTCCGGCTTCTTCTGCCATACATTGATTGAAAAGTAGTTATTGGAAGCACAACATAATTATCCCTGCTGTCCCCAAACATTGCAGGTTGACTTTCAAGAACACCAATTACCTTGAAAGGCTTATTATCAATTCTAACTACCTGTCCTACCGGATCTATTCCCGGGAATAATTTATCAACGATATCAGGGCCTAAAAGACAAACATCATTAGAATATTGTACATCCATGTCACGCAAGTCGCGTCCGAATTCAACATTCCAGTCATTGGTTCGAAGAGCATCAGTGGTAATACCCGCAAGTTGAATATTCGGATTTGTTTCAATATTGCCAAACTTTATTACTCTTCCCCATTGCCATTGTTCTGCACCAATATATTTTGCTTGTGTAAGCATTCCCTTAAGCCTGTAATAATCTTCGATAGTAATATCTTTTCTGTTTCTAAATCTATCTCTTGCACCGTGACCACCTGTTTGCATTGCGGGAAATTTCTGGATTTGGAAAGTATTTTTATTAAGCATTGCAAGACCACTTTCAATACTATTTTGCAGCATAGTTAAAATAGTCATAATAACGATAATGGAAAAAATGCCCACAACAATTCCAAGAATTGTAAGAAGCGTCCTTAGCTTATTGCCTTTTACAGATTGAAAAGCAACTACAACAATTTCTTTTATGTTCATTTATATGTACCTTTTTATGTTCATTTATATGTACTTTTTATTGATTATTATCAATCGTAATTGGTTATTCAATTTTCATTTAGTTATTCGTTTTTTTAATTGTTGAATTGTCAAATTGCTTTGAAACAATTTAACAATTAAGCAATGTGAAAATTGTTGATACTACATTTTCCATATTTCATTTATAATTTTCCATCTGATTTTATTCATACCTCAATGCTTCCACCGGATCCATTTTAGCAGCGGTATAAGCTGGCGCAAGTCCTGCAATAACACCGGTTACTAAAGAGACTAAAATTGCAATTACAACAGCATCATATTGTACAGATGTAGGAATAAACTGGTTGATCATTAGGCTTGTCAGTACCGCAAGAATAAGACCAATAAATCCACCTATTAAACAGATTGAAGATGATTCCAATAAAAATTGTCCGAGAACGGTTCGTTTCTTAGCCCCAATGGCTTTTCTTATTCCAATTTCTCTTGTTCTTTCTTTAACGGATACAAACATAATATTCATAATTCCGATAGCACCAACAAAAAGTGATAAGCCTGTAATGAACAACCCTGCAATTTGTATTACACCTACGACAGAGTTATAATTATCAATCAATCCTTCCTGCTGGTTAATAGAAAAATCATTTTCATCACTAATGGTTAATCCTCTTACTTTTCTCATTACACCTTCTGCTTCCATTTTTGTTTCGGCAAGCATTGCAGGATTTTGTGCACGAACATTAATTGTAATTGAATTCCAAGCCCGACCAAGAAAATGTTTAAATATTGTCCCTATAGGAACATAAACAAGGTTATCAGGATTCCAAGGACCCAAGATAAAGCTTCCCTGTTCAGCGAGAACACCAACAACCTGGAAATTTACTCCACCTATTTTTATAGTTTTGTCTAATGCATCTCCACGAGGGAAAAGATTTTTAGCGATCTCACTTCCAATTACAGTTACATAACGTGAACTTTTACTTTCAACTTCTGAATAAAACCTACCCATACTAAAAGTAAAATTTGTTGTTTTTACATAATCGGAATTTGAACCATTTATAAAAACACTTTCAACTCTTCTGTCACCATATTTTATAGTCTGGTTACTGTTTATAACAGGAGCTACAGCATCTGGCAGTTTTGCGAGTTCTTTGAACTTCTCAAAATCTTCCATCTTAATATTTCTTCGTGCTCTTAGTTTCCACCAATCTTCATTTGTAAACCAAGCCCACCTGTCAATATATAAAACATCGGTACCAAGAGCGCTAATTCCATTTTGGAAAGAATTATCTATTCCTTTTATTGCTGTACTCATAACAACCACTGCCCAAATACCTATAACAATTCCAAGCATTGTGAGCAATGATCTGACTTTGTTTGCTCTTATTGCCTTGAGTGCCATAAGCATACTTTCTTTAATTTCAAATAGTAATGTTCTCATAATTATTTATTTAATTTGATGGTTAAATTGTTAATGACATCTTAACCTGGTTGTTAGATTGTTTAATTGTTCGAAAACAATTTAGTAATTAAGTTTCACCTAGTTGCCACTTGTATTTTAGGTATTTTCCTGTTTGATACTAATTCATCTTTTTCAATAAGTCCATCCCTTAATCTAATTATTCTTGCTGCATGTTCAGCAATATATTCTTCGTGAGTAACTAGAATTATAGTATTTCCTTTATCATGAATTTCAGTAAACAAAACCATAATCTCTTCACCGGTTTTAGAATCAAGATTTCCAGTTGGTTCATCTGCAAGAATGATAGAAGGTCTTGTAACAAGAGCACGAGCAACAGCAACCCTTTGTCTTTGTCCACCGGATAATTCATTTGGTTTATGATGCATCCTGTCTTTTAACCCTACATCTATAAGTGATTGTTCTGCCCTTTCGCGTCGTTCAGCATAAGACACTCCAGCATATATCAGAGGAAGTTCTACATTATGGAGAGCATCTGACCGAGCAAGAAGATTAAACGTTTGAAATACAAATCCGATTTCTTTATTTCTTATTCCTGCCAGTTGATTGTCCGACATATCGCTGACACTCATACCGTTAAAATCATATTTTCCTGAGGTAGGAGTATCAAGACAGCCAAGCATATTCATTAAAGTTGATTTACCGGAACCGGAAGGGCCCATTATTGCGACATATTCATTCTTATCAATTCTTAAAGATACATCACTTAAAGCATGAACTTCCTCAGAACCAACCTGATAAACCCTGGCAATATGTTCAATATTTATAATATTCATTACCTATTCCGTTTTTTCTTTGTTATTACTTGCCTTCTGATTCTTTTCTTCAACCCGGACAACTGCACCATCTTTCAATTCACGTGATATAGCGCTATAACTGCCGGAAACAACCTGTTCGCCACCTTTCAATCCGCTTTTAATTTGAAGATAATTATCATCGCTAATTCCGGTTTCAACATTTACACTTTTTGCTTTCCCGTTTTCAACAATAAACACAAGTTCCTGAACTTTTTTCTTAGCATCGCTATTTTTCACCTGTTTTACATTAGCTCCCTCATCGCCCTCGTTCACTGCAGGCATATCGGTTCTGGCTGTAACACTTTGAATCGGAACACTAATCATATCTTTTACTGTTTCAGTTTCAATATCAGCATTACAGGACATTCCAGGCCTTAATGCAATATCAGGATTAAGCAATTTAATTCTTACTTCAAAATTAACTACCTGTTCTTGTGTACCCAGCCCGGAAGTAACCGCACTGTTTCCAATCTGCGTTACAATTCCTTTAAATTCCTTATCACCAAAAGCATCAACTTTAATTCTGGTAGTATCGTTAACTGAAATTAAGACAACGTCATTCTCGTCAACTTCAACTTTTGCTTCTATATTTCTGAGATCAGATACAGTCATAATATCTGTTCCCTGGCTGAAACCGCTTCCAAGAACTCTCTCGCCAAGTTCTACATTAAGCTTTGTTACCACACCATCAATAGGAGAGTAAATAGTTGTTTTGTTTACCTGTTCAATTATTTCTTTAAGAGAAGCTTTATTTTGAAGTACATTTGCTTCAGCGGATTCATAAAGGGCTTTTGTTGACAGATAATTACTCTTAGCCGTTTCAAGCTCGGAATCACTTGCTAAATTTTTACTATGTAACTCCTTCATCCTGTTGTAATCCTGTGTAATTTTATCAAGTTCAGCTTTACGCATTTGCAAATTAGCATCGGCTGACTGAAGATTAGCATCTGCCCTTTCTTTTTGAGCTACATAAGCATCACCCTTTATTCTAATAAGCAACTGTCCTTTACTAACCTTGTCTCCTTCCTTAACAGGTAATCCTACAATTTCACCAGTTACTTCTGATGTTATAGTAACTTTAAATTCAGGATTAATTGTACCGGTAGCAGAAACAGTCTGGGTGATGTCTCTTTTCTCAACCTTCTCTGTTTGTACAGCAACTATTTCTTCTTTACTTCCGCCAAAAAGTGCTATCATAACAAGGGCAAGAAGAAGAACTCCTATACCACCGAAAATGAAAAGCTTCTTTTTTGATTTTTTCTTTTTCCCGTTAGCCATTTAATTTTTCTCCTGTAATAAAATTTTTATTCGTACTTTTTATAATCAAGGACACCGAGATAATATTTTAGTTGTTCACTAAAGACAATATAAGCGAACTGCGCATTTATTAAACTTACACGTGCATTCGTAAAATTCGTTGTTGCTGTAAGTACATCAAGCAGCTTACTTGAACCGAGATTATATTTTTCCTGTTCGATCCTGAAATTTTCTTCTGCAGCTTCAACATTTTTCTCAGTTACATCCAAAGATTTTTCTGCTGCCTGCAAATCAAGATATGTTTTTTGGAGGCTTCTTTTAATATCTCTTTCGAGGTCGTTTAATTCAACTTCTCTGTTCTTTGCATTAACTGTTGCAAACTCAACCTGATTATCTATTGCCCAACCGGAGAAAATAGGAATACTGAGAGTTAACCCTACTGAATATGTTTTTGATTCAAACAGATCATCAAGCCGGTTTGCATTTGAACTGAATCCAATCGAATTAGTTAATCTTGGGAAATGACCACCACGTGCTATTGTAATTCCATCATTTGCACTTTCCAATTGTAATTGGGCACTCTTATAGTCAAACCTGTTAATCATTGCATCAGAAACAAGAAAAGAAATATTATCGTACCCCTCTATTTTATTTTCAAGTTTATTCATCTCTTCTGTTGAAAATTCTTCAGGGAAAGTATATTGTTCCAGAACATCAAGACCAAGGTAATATAAAAGATCATTCTTAGCAGTTTCGAGACTATTTTTTGTCCTTATCTCTTCAAGTTCTGCATTACCCGAAGTAACCTGCTGGGCATAAACATCGGCTAAAGTTACTGCTCCAAGTTTATTTCTCTCAGAAATAGTTTCAAGATTTTTCTGAGCCTGGCGGACATCATCCTCTTTTACTTTAAGCAGCTGCTGGGTATTAATTACAGCATAGTATAAAGATATTGTCTGGAATACTATATCCTGTTTCAGTCTTTCAAGAGAAAATTTTGCAGCATCAAGATCACTATTGCTTTGAGAAACAGATGCAATGTTTGCTAATCCATCGAACAATGTCCAGTTAGCATCAACACCAGCCGAATAAGTTCTGTTTTCGGTAATTGATGCAGGAACTTCTAGTACAAACCCACCCACATTATAGGTTGTTCCGGCTTCATCATTCCTTGACCAACGCCAGCTGCCGCCAGCGTCAACAGAAGGAAGAAGATTTCCATAAGCCGCAAGCTTGCCGGATTCAAATGTTCTTAGATTATTACTGCTGATTTTTAACAATGAATTCTTTTGAAGTGCAATGTTAACTGCTTCATTTAGCGTTAAAACTTTTTGGGGATAAGCTGCTGTTGTAATTAAAAGTAGCATGAAGACTTTAAAGATTGATCGCATTATGTCTCCTGTAAATTTTTTCATTTAAGATATTATTTTGACATAAGTTATATGTTCAAAGTTGCAATTATATAATTCAAAATACGGTACAAAAATACAAGAATTGAAGAACATTTGCTTTCATTAGTTACAAACGGTAGGATAAATGTTTGTATGGTGAAAAAATAAATACAGGAAAAATAGGGACATACCACGCTATGTCCCTACTCTTCTTACAAATATTTATCTTTAATCTTCAACAAATACTCATAAGCTTCTTCATAATTATTTCCAATCTTTCCTTCAAGTATTGCTTCTTCAATTGCTTTTTTAATTTCACCAACTTTCTTAGATGGTTTAAGATTGCACACTTTCATTATCTCATCTCCTCTTACAGGAGATTGGAATGAACGAAGTTTATCTTTTTCTTCAACCTCCCAAACTTTCTTCATCACTCTTTCATAATTACCGAGATACTCTGAAACTTTGTTCGGATCTTTGCTTGTAATATCTGCTCTGCATAAAGTTATCAGGTCTTCAAGATCTTCTCCTGCATCAACAATAAATCTGCGTATAGCTGAGTCTGTAACAATATCATTTGCAAGTGCCATCGGGCGAAGATGTAATCTTACGAGCTTTGTTACGTACTCAAGCTTATGTATCGGCAGCTTCATTCTTCTGAATATCCCTTTCATCATTCTTGCTCCCATTTCTTCATGCCCATGAAATGTCCAGCCGATTCCCTCAATAAATTTTTTGGTTGCAGGTTTGGCAATATCATGAACCAAAGCTGTGAACCTTAACCAAACATCATCGGTTTGTTTGCAAATATTATCAACCACCATAAGCGTGTGAAGAAAAACATCTTTGTGATGATAATCTTTTCTTTGATCAACTCCGGCAAGGTTAGCAATCTCGTGAAAAATCACTTCAAGAATTTCAGAATCATATAAAAGCTTTAACCCAACAGATGGCTGAGGTGACGAAAGTATTTTCAGAAA
>CAZECH010000041.1:0-12790 GCA_964510675.1 uncultured Ignavibacteriaceae bacterium | reverse complement strand
CAAAACCCACTAACAATTTCTACAATGAAATGGACACCTGGTTCTACGTAAATTGCCAACAAACAGAATACTACACAGTGTGGAAGGAAGGATTAGATTATCTAGTAAACCACATTAATAAAAAATACTTTAACTACAGAAGAAAGAAAATTAATTAATAACCGGGTTAGATGACCTGGTTCTCACCATAAACACTGCCGGGACGGGCCGCTGACCTGTTTTGTCGCAGGGTGTAATCGTTTCTTTGCCATTGATCAACATGCAACTGCTGCCGCCTCCGTCTAAGTTCAGCGCTTCATAGCACCCCAGCTCTTTAAGCATCTTTGCCTCCTGTCCGAGAGTCGCTCCTTCTGCTATTCCGGGGAATCTTCCCTGGATCACCAGGATGATCAGAAACCCGTCGGAAGTGTAGCCCATGGCCGTCCGGGGATGGCGGTCGTTGATGGCCCTTCCGGTGAACATCTTTTCTTCTTCATTGGTGTACTTTCTTTATATTCTTCAATAGTAAAAGAAAAATTAAAGTAACAATTCACATTATCATACCGTCTTTATATTAAAATGCTGGAAGCAATAAGTTACAAAGTTCTTGTTGACCGGTATAAGAATAAGATCTTCAGCTACGCTCTTTATATGGTTAAAAACAGGATGGATGCTGAAGATGTTGCGCAGGAAGTTCTGATCAGATTATGGAATAACATGGGAAAGTTCAGACTTCCGGCAGCCGGTTCATGGATCATGAGAACAACTCATAATCTTTGTATTGATTATTTAAGAAGGAACCAGGTAATGCAGCAAAGATCAATTTTTATTGATGAAGAGTCTGAAGAAAGAATAATAGATACAGATAAAGGAAATCGGCCTGAAATTAAAACACAGCAAAACATTACGCTTGATAGAATAAAAGCTGCGGTTCAAAAGCTACCGGAAAATTTGAAGAGTGTTTTTGTTTTATATGAGATTGAAGGTTTTAAATACAGGGAAATAAGTACAACACTTGAGATCCCGATAAACAGTGTTAAGGTTTACCTTTTAAGAGCAAGAAAAAAATTACAAGAGGATTTAAAAGAATATGCAACACAAGCGTGAGAATATTGATGAAAGAATTCTGGAAAAGATAATTTCAGTCGCTTACAACGATGCAGGATTACTTGACAAAATTAAGATTCATCTCCTTGCGAGGAAAAATCCGGATGTAAAAAAAATTCTGGAAGAATATAAAAGAACAGCGATCAAGATTAAAAATATTCCTCTTGATGAATGTCCGGATTCAGTAATAGAATCTCTTAGAATACAAACTAGAAATGAAAATAAATCTTTATTCCTGAAACCGGCTTACATTTTTGCAATTATTACCTTTATTATTTCAACAATTATTGTTGTAACATTAAATCAAAATAATGAAGAGAAACCCCATTATACAAAAGCAGAAATAGAACTCGCAGAAAAACAGGTTAAAGAATCTCTTGCAATTGTAAACAATGTTTTCAAAAGAACCGAAACTTTAATCCAGGAAGAAATTTTTCCCAAAAGAATCGGCAAACCAATACATAAAAGTTTATCTATAATTAATGAAGTTCTAATAGGAGGATAAAATGAAACATACTATAATCTCAATCATCTTTATAATGTTACTTTCAGTTTGCACTTATGCGCAGGATGATTACTCAAAAGAACCCGGGTACTTTGACTTTGGTGATTTGTCAGTATTTGAGAAAGGTGATGGTGTCACGGAAGTTTTTCTTGAATCTAACATATTACAAATGGTTTCAGCGGTAACGGAAGATGAAGAACCCGAATTATCTGCAATGCTTAACGGACTTAAGCTGGTAAAAGTTAATGTGTTTGAAGTTAGTGATAAAAATGAAAAAGGAATTACAAGTAAAATTGATGATCTGGATAAAAAACTTGTTTCCCAAAAATGGGATAGAATTGTCAGGTCCAGAGGGGGCGATGAAAATGTTAATGTTTATATAAAAACATCCGGGAAAACGGATATTCAGGGTTTGGTTGTTACAACTTTGGGGAAAAATGACGAAGCTGTTTTTGTAAATATTGTTGGCAGCATCGATCTTAAAAAAATCGGTAAGCTTGGTGCAAAATTCGATATTCCTTCTCTTGATAAAATAGATAAGCAATGAGGCAAAATATGAAACAATTTCTAAAAATATTTCCATTACTTATGGCTGTTATATTTATTTTTTCAGGATGTATAAACGTTAATAGAAACTTCAGAGATATAAGCGGCAAATTGATTTATAAGTTTGGCAATGATTATCAACGGGAAATTGAATTATCTGTAGGTCCTTTTATGATTACTCTGGCAAGCTGGGTTGTTAATTTAAGCGAAGAAGAAGAAATCGTAGATGACCTTATGAGACAGGTTTCAAATGTCCAGGTTGGAGTTTATACAATGACTAAAGACAGGAAAAGGGAAAAGAAGAACGTGATGGATAAATTAGATTACGAAATGCAGGATAGGGGTTGGAGACATATTGTTCGTTCTTATTCAAGTGATGAATTAACTGCAATATATGTATGTAAAGATCCGGAAGAACTTTTTAAGAAAATGTTTATAATAACTCATGATTCAGAGCAGCTTGTACTTGTAGAAGTTGAAGGAGAACTTGACAAATTGATTCAACTTGCGATTCGGGATAAAAAATTTCAGTTTAATATGTAAAAAAAACAAACCGTAGCATAGATTATTAATCTGTGCTACAGTTTTTAATTTATCCATTCATTGTTTTATTGTATTCCTCTAATGCAGCCTTTTCCAATTTCTCCTTCATCTCTTTGGGCAGTATCACTGTTTCATAATATTTCCCATCTTTTCCTTTTTCATCGGGAGAAGACATAAACATCCCATTAGATCCATTTACTATTCTAAACCCTTTTATAGTAATTCCATCACCTGTCTGGATATCGAAAAAAGCAGCAGTTTTCCCCCCGGAATTACTTTTCAAGTGATTCATTCGAACAATTTTCATTTTAGCCTCCTGAATATTATTAGTTTAATAAATTAAGGAGATAGAGGGTTATCTTCAGAAGAATTATTACCCCCCATCAAAGAATTAAATCCTCAACTCAATCTAAAATAAACAATTAAACATTTCAAGAAAAATTTTAATTCTTTAAAAAGAAAAACAGATTTTCTTACAGTATTGTGTATTAAAATTAGTGTAAAATAAAAAAGCCCGATAATCGGGCGATCATCAGGCTTTAACTCCTTAAGATAAAGGGTATGGGGGAGACCCTTTATCAGAGTCACTGTTAAAATAGTATATTCAACTTCATTTGTCAACAAAACTTCCTCTTTTAAAAATATTTTTTTTAAATAAAAATAATTTATGTGATATTACTCTATTTTTCTTACGATTTTCAAATATAAAATTCATTGGAATAACAAAATCCTAACAAATGTTGCTATATGAATATTGAATAATTGCCGGATATCAAATTATTCTTTTTTTAAATAAAATATTTTTTTTAATATAGAGTCCGTTTTATAAAAATTAAAGCTGAATTTTAAAACCCATCATCGGTTATTTCTTTCTCAATCACTTCTCCATATTTTGATACTTTATCCCGGAGTTCCGAAGCTTTTCCAATTAAAACAAACTGAAGATTTTCTTTAGGAAAATACTTTGCGATTATTTCTTTTGCTTTCTCAAGAGTTAATTCATCAACTTTTTTCTGGAAATCATTTATAAAGGAATCATTTATGTTATAATAAAACATCCATACAAGAAGTGATGCAAGATCTCCTGATGTTTCATAATCTAGTGGGAATAATCCTTTAATGTAATTTTTTGCAGAACTTAGAGTTTCTTCATCTACACCTTTTGTTTGAAGCCGATTAAGTACTTCATGAGCAAGGTCAATTGCTTCAATTGCAGTTGAAGTTTCTGTAAAGCTGCTGACATTAAATGTTCCTGAATTTCTGTATGAAGTAAAGGTGCTTCCCGCTCCATAAGTTAACCCGCTATTAATTCTTAATTCTGAATTAAGCCATGATGTAAACCTTCCTCCAAGAATTGTATTGATTACCTGGACAGGAATATTTTCAGGATGATTTTTTGTAATTCCATATTGCCCTATATAAAATGTTGTTTCCTGCGAATCATTTTTATTAATAAGAAGGACACGGTTTTTATCACGTGCAGGAGGTTCAGATATAATATCAGTAACCATCAGAGATTGTTCTGATTTCCAACCATCAAACAGATCTGAAATCTTCTTTTTCATTTCTGCAGAAGAAAAATCTCCTACAACAGCGATTGCTGATCCTTTTGGTTTATAATTATTTTTATAAAAATTCTTCACATCCTTTACTGAAAGACCGGATAAGGTTGATATTGTTCCATAAACAGGGTTTCCTAAGGGATCATTTTCGAAAATAAATTTATTAAAATAAGATCTTATAACTCTTCGTGGACTTTCTTTATCCTGTTCAAGTTCAACAAGCCATCTCTGTTTTCTTTTCTCAAATTCATCTTCCGGGAAAACAGGATTTACTATTACTTCTTTTATTAAAGGAAATAATTCATCCTGGTCATCTTTAAGGAAATAAGAATTTAGCGTAGCATATTCCTGTAAAGCAGAAGTACTCAGTTCAGCTCCATGAAAATCTGCAATCTGTTCAATCTGATCTTTAGTATAATTCTCTGTTCCGAATAATAAACATTCAGAAGTTAAAGCAGATAATCCGTACTGAATACCATCTTTTACCGAACCTGCTGAAAATATAGCTGATACATTAATAAATGGGACTTCATGTTGTTCCATCAGATAAATCGTTAAACCTGTCGGTAATGTAAATTTCTCATAATCCGGTAGTTTAAAGTTGCTTGTTTGACTCCATAAGGATTGCTGAGAGAAAAAAATGAATATCAGAATAAACAATGATTTCAAATAATGCTTCATTTATTTTCCTCCGGTGAAATTAAAAAACCAACTGTGCGGTTATTTTTTGTGAAATATTTTTTTGCTGTTTTAATGATCTCTTCCGTTGTTACTTTCTTATATTCATCAGCAGCATCAAAGAGTTTTGCATAATCCCCAAAGAAAAGTTCATAAGTTCCAATTGTGTTTGATTTGCCGTTTATTGTTTCCAATGCTTTATAAAACTCAACCAGCTTTTGGTTTTTTACTTTTTGTAATTCATGATCGGTGACACCTTCACTAATAATTTTATCAATCTCTTCATAAACTGCTCTTTCAAGACTATCAGGCGCAACACCATCATTACAAATCGCATAAATAGTAAGCAAATAAGGATTAAATGAATAACTCATATCAGTAAAAACTTCAGTTGCTAATTGCTTTTCATCAACTAATGCTTTATACAATCTTGAAGTATTACCTGATGAAAGTATAGAATTAAGAAGGCTTAATGAATAATATTCTTCCGATTTACTTTCAGGTATATGGTAGCTAATCATAATGTTTGGAGATGATACTTCTTTATGAACCACAACTCGCTTCTCTCCCAACTGTTCGGGTTCAACAGTATGTATTTCTCTTGGAGGAGATCCCTGATGAATTGGTTCAAAATATTTCTTTACAAGTTTATCTACTTCTGCAAAGGTAACATCTCCTGATATTACAACAACACAATTGTTTGGTGCATAGTAAGTTTCAAAGTATTTCTGGAGATCTTCTTTTTTCCAGTTTTTTATATCAGATTCATAACCAATTACCGGCCAGCGGTAAGGATGCGCAAAAAAAGCTGCTCCCTGAACCTGCTCACCTAATAAAACATAATTATTATTCTCAAGCCCTGTAATTCTTTCAGAAAGCACAACTCCCCTCTCACTCTCGATCATTTCATCATCAAAATTCAAACAGCAAATCCTGTCTGATTCAAGCTTAAATATCGTTTCCATACTGCTGCCAGGAAACCAGTCTGTGTAAACAGTAACATTCTCACTTGTATAAGCGTTGTTAGCTCCGCCATTCGCTTCCATAACAATGTCAAACATTTTAGGTTCATAATTTTTAGAACCGTTAAACATCATGTGCTCAAAGAAATGGGATAATCCTGTTATTCCCGGATATTCATTCCGAGAGCCAACTTTCCAGAATAAATACATATTTGCATTTGGTATTGAATGATCTTCAAGCACAAGTATCTTCATCCCGTTGCTGAGCAAAATTGTTTTAACATCTTCTTTCTTTACCTGTGCAAAAAGAAGACTGGAAAGAACTAAAAATAAAATTGATAATCTCATTTTATACCTAAGATTAAATTATTGTTTGCGATTCTAATTAAAATTCTTATCTGAACTGTGTATTTCGCTTTTACAGATCCTTTTAAAACTCTGCACACAAATATAGGAAGATTATTTTCATAGGGCATACAATACCTGCATTTATGTATTGTTGCTATTTTTACTTCTTCAAGCGAATCAAAATGATCTTCTTCATTTCCTCAAATCACAATTATGGTTGTAATCTTTTTATTAAAATTCCACCAGTACCGGTAAATAAACTCGACATGCGCTAAATCGTGTGTTAAATTCCAGATAATGTAAGGAAGGTAGAGTACGAATGCTATAATAAAAGCTAACCAGGGTTTAAATGTCTTAAGATATTTCCTTTGAGGTGTTAATAATAAAGCCATGAAAACTCCAAAGAAAAACCAAAATATCCGATTTTATTCATCAGGCCTAAACCTAAAACCAACCCGAGAATAAACCACAAACTCTTTCCCTCTTGATGAGCATAATAGAAATTCCAAATAGGTAACGGAAACTTAGAACAGAAACAGAATATGAACAAATTATTTATAATATTTGGTGAGTTTTTTTATTTCATCTTTGTTATTTATATGGGACAGAATCAATTAATTCCAAATCCACTATTATTCAATTGCTGGAAGCATCATTTAATTTTTATTAAAGAACAACTGTGCGATTTCGAAATTAAATCTGAAAAAGATATTAAGGAGATAGTAAAAGAATTTAACGTTATAGGAAACTCTCTCACTGATTTATATACAGGATTATTATCAACCGGGAAAATTGCAGAAGCAGTTATAAAATTTCTTAAAGAGAATAGCTGCTATGAAGAACCTCTTTACCGGGAATGGCTGTTCAGTGAAAAACTTGATTATAAGGTTATTGAACTTCCTGATAGTTCAACGTGGACTTTAAGATTTGGAAAAGAGAAAGAAAAATATATTCACATTCACCCGGCAAGATATTCAAACCATTCAGTAAGAGTAAAATCTATATCATTAAAAACTGCTTGTCTTATATATTTATGGGTAAAAAATTATGGAACTTCACCGTATGATCTCAAACTTATAAATAAGCTTAGAGTTTCATATCTTGAGGCATCTCCTGTAAAAACAATGTCTCAGAAAAATGGTATTGGGAAAGTAATTTCACTTTTTGTAGAAAAATAATCTATCACTATCTTTACTAAAAATGTTTTCAGATTATAAACATATTATCTGGGATTGGAATGGGACTCTCCTTAATGATGTTAGCCTGTGTGTTGACATTGTTAATAACATTCTTATAAAAAAAAATCTTACTCCGCTTTCAATTGAAGCTTATAGAAATATTTTCACCTTCCCAATCCGAAATTATTATGAAAAAGCGGGCTTTGATTTTTCACAATACACTTTTGAGGAAGTTGGGCTTGAGTGGATGGGTGAATATGAAAGAAGAAGACCGGAAAGTCTGCTTCATTCAGGGGTTACAGAAACATTGACATTATTAAAAGAAAATGAAATAGGTCAATCTGTTCTCTCTGCATATCCGCACCGTACATTAGTTGAAGTAATCACTCATTTTAACTTAAATGATTTTTTCACTCACATAATGGGGCATGATAATATTTATGCTACAAGTAAAGTTGACCTTGGAAAAGAATTGATGAAAAAAATCAGTAACGGAAACAGTAAAGTGCTTTTAATTGGCGATACGGAACATGACTATGAAGTTGCAGCAGAAATCGGAGCCGATTGCGCCCTTATTGCTGATGGACATCAGAGTAAGGAAAAATTGCTTGGCTGTAAAGCCTCTGTATATGAGTCTATTTCAGAATTGACTTCTGAATTATTTAATCAAACGAAATAGATTAGCAGTTGCCAGCATACTTCTTATTGTGAGATACGGTTATTGATTATTTAGTTATTAAATAGTAATCTTTACAACCAGTATTTAAGCATTTTTAACAATCATCGAGGTAAATAATGAGAGCTATATGGACCGGGCATATACGATTCTCCCTTGTTACTATTCCAATCAGGCTTTATAGTGCAATTGATACTAACGAAACTGTAAGCTTCAATCAACTGCATAAAGAAGACAGCGGAAGAGTTGGCTACGATAAGAAATGCAAGAAGTGCGGAAAATCTTTATCAGCTGAAGAAATTGTGAAGGGTTATGAATACGAACCTGATCAATATGCAATAATAGAACCCGATGATTTCGCAAAAGTAAAAATTAAAAGCACAAAGATTATAGAGATTGAAGGATTCGTCAGCGCTTCAGAAGTTCATTCGATGTTGTATGACTCACCTTATTTCATCGGACCGGATGGAGAAGTTGCATCTCAGGCTTATGCTCTCTTAAATAAGACTTTAGAAACTTCAGGTAAAATGGCGATTGGCAGAATTGTTATAAGGGATCGTGAAGATTTTGCAATGCTTGCCCCATTTGAAAATGGTTTGGTTATGTACAAGCTGCGTTATCCAAATGAATTAAGAAAAATGAAAGACGTACCGGAACTGACTGATATTAAAACAGACAAAGAACAATTAAAGCTGGCTAAAACTTTAGTTGATTCTATGACAAAGTCACTTTCAAAAATTGATTTGCGGGACAGGTATCAGGATGCAGTTAAGGAAATGATAAAAGCAAAGATTGAAGGAAAAGAAATTGTTACGATTACAGAAGAAGTTACACCTGTTGTTGATATGATGAAAGCTCTAAAGCAGAGTATTGAAATTGCAAAGAAAGAAAAGAAGCCGATGCTTAAAGCAAAGGGAGAAAAGAAAAAAGAAAAAGTTGCAGCAAAAAACAATAAGACAAAAAAGAGAAAAAGTGCTTAATTTTATAGAAAAGATTTTAAAGTATGGCAAAAGTAATTCAGTTACAGGTTACACCGACACCGCCTAAGCTTGGTTATAAAAGGGCAAGAAAAAATAAAAATCTTGAAAAAAAGGGGCAGCTAAATTTATTCAGGCCAAATGAGCCGAAGATTCACCACCTTCCTTCAAGGTTCACCTTTTTTGAAGAAGCTTTAGTTCTTGATGAACAGGGAGATCCCGGCGCACAAGAAGGTTATCTTAAAGCAATTCTTGAAAATGATTCTGTTGCTGATGCTTATTGCAATCTTGGAATACTTGAATCAAAAAACCGGAATACATCTAAAGCTTTTGATTATTTTACTAAATGTTTACAGCTTGAACCAAGGCACCTTGAAGCACATTACAATCTTGCAAATCTCTACTTCGAAGTGAATGATTATAGGCTTTCAAAACTTCATTATGAAATTGCAGCGGAGATTGAACCTGATTTTTCAAATATCTATTTCAATCTTGCTCTTGTTTATGCTTTAAATGAAGAATATAAAGATGCTGTAAATGCATTGTTCAAGTATAAAGAGCTTGTACCTGAAGAAGAAGGAAAGAAAGCGGATAATTTATTAAATGGTTTACAGAGAACTTTGAAGGATGGGTAGAATTTAATACGACCACTTAAAACCTAAAAAATGTTGCGCGTATGCCCCTTGATAGAAGGATCAATACTCGTTATAGATTCTAAGGAAATTAGACTACGCAGTTTTTTAGGGTGGATTTTACAAGTAATAAAGGCAGAGTATTTACCTACACTTTCAACAATACCCCCTAAGGATTCTATTACACTTGCAACATCCGAAATATCGTGAATAGTTATTAATTGAATTAATACTCTAATCCGATTTTTTCGAATCAACATCCAAATCATCATCCAATCTAAGGCGATCTTCTAAATTCTTTTTAATTTCTAAAGAAGTGTCAGCCATTTCTGCATCCCGTAGAAGTTCAAACATCCCATATCGCAGTTTTTTTTCCTCATCAGTACGTTTTGCATATTCTTGATTAGATTTATAAGCCTGTTCCCACATACTTCTAGTTTGACTATAAGTATTTTGAAAGATTATTATAGCAAGTGAGAAGAAAATCCCAAATATTTTGGATGGACATATCATTACTGAATCACTTTTAGAGAAAATATTGTTTAAATATTATACAAATATATAATTCCTTTATCAAATCAATTCCACTACTCTCTTAACCATTGCAGCAGTCAATCCCCAGATTGTTTCTCCTTCATAGTGATAAAAATAAACTTTTCTTTTAATCTTTCCCCACGGCTTGGAGTATCTTGCAGGAAGATTTAATTTCTCTACAGGAAGAAGTTCGATTTTATCCCCTTCATCATCAATGTAAAACGGGTGAGCTTCCAATCTTACATGATGAACTTCCGGAGGATTTTCTTTAAAGAAAGAAACAGGAACAGCAAAAACTTTTTCAACTTCTGTTTTATCAAAATTAATTTCATCAAGATTTTTTATTCCAATTTCAGCAATAAAAGATTCAACCAGAACTCCGGGAATCAATAATATTCCAATCTGTCCAATCACTTTTATTTGTTCTTTGCTTATTCTAAGCTCTTCAATTGTTTCACGGATTGCAGTATCCAGAGGAGTTTTATCTATATGCTTATCAAACTCTCCGCCTGGGAAAGAAACTTCTCCACCTTGTCTTATTCCAACAGCTCTTTTTTCAAAAATAAAACAATACTCATTATTTATTTTCGCAATCGTAATTAAAACTGATGAATTAAAATATTCATCCTTATCAATTAACTCAGGATACTTTGGTAATCTTTCCCTTAAAAGATTAAAATCAATTTTTTTCATCTTATACCAATGAAGTTAAAGAAAATTTAATCTTCAGTTAATCTATTCTTAACCTTTCTCTTATATTTTGTCTCATCACTTTCAAATAAAAAATGAACAAAATAAAATGAAATCTAAACTATTTTATGGAATACGAAAAATTATCTTATCTTTTTTCTACTGCTTTTTCGGTTTCATATCTTTCCTGCTTGTAATTTTTGCGGGCGAGATAATTTCACTATTAATTGGATACAGAACTAATTTCACTTTCGAAACAATTCACTTTCAAATAGCTTTATTAGGAGCAATTTTCCAGGGAAGCTTATATTTTTTCCAATTAAGAGCTAAACTAACATAAAGCTTTTTAGGGAGCGGTAAGATTGTAAACTGTTAAATAAATAAGAATTTCAATCTTGTCCTGTTCAACCGCTCCCGCCGATTTATAAGCTATACCTTTAGGATCGTCTTTGTGAGGATCAACGTGACGAAGCAACTAGAAGATTGCTTCATCTTGATAAATCGGGATTCGCAATGACAAGTGAACATTTTTCTTAATAATTCCTTAACGATTTCATCACATTTTGTTCAAAGTAAACCCAGATATTTGTGTTGAATTAAAACAAAGTAGAATTATGTTAAATGAAATATTTCTTGTCGTAACTTTGCTTGTTATTGCAACTTACGAGACTATTAAAAACAGGAACAGGAAGAACAATCATTATGCTGTTCTAAGAATGACATTCCGCTCATTCAGGTATCCAATAATCTTCTTGTAACAATTTTCATTTTCCCCAATATACTCAGGAGGAGAGATTCCTTTTCTTTTATATTCCCCGTTAAGAACTAAGTTGGCAACTGCAGTGCATGTATAACCGGTTGTTCTTGCCATAGACGAAGTTTTGGTTTCTTCATCAAAACGATCGAACAACTTATAAAAATATTTCTTATCAGAATCATTTTCTTTTCCATTTATATTAAGCTGCATATATGTGAATTCAGGTTCATTTTCCTCAAGCTTCCATAAAGGAAAAAGTAGTTTTACAGAAAGATCGATCGGTCTGACTTTAATTCCATTAATATCAACGGCATCAGAATTGAAATAACCAGCTTGCTTAAGGGTTTGGATAGCTGCTTTATGCCCCGGATAGCGAAGTGTTTTTTCAATCATCGTGGGAATTTTCATGGTCTTAAGCAGAGTACGCAGACCATCAGTATTAAATGCTTCAAGTGTGCCAATGTTTTCCACTTCAATAAATTCCGACTCGCTTAAAGCATCTTTAATAACTTCAAATCCATTCTCTCTCAAACGGGCAGGTCTCATATACTCTTCAATTACATCAATCGGTGAGAACGGGGCTTTATACTGAAAAGGCAGTGATCTTCTGAACGGCAATCCGCCTACTAAGCATTTAAAATATTCAACTTCCATTCTTTTTGCATGATAACCAAGAACAATAAAGCTTAATCCCGGGGCGACTCCGCAATCAACTACAGCAGTAACACCATTTTCTTTTGCAAGTGAATCGAGTTGAAATGGATCCTCACTGAAAAAAGAAATATCAACAATGTCTTTCCCGGATTCAATTACAATTTTAAGTGTTTCAAATCCCATAAAACCCGGGACTGCACCAATAACTAAATCATAATTCTTAATGAGCTCAGAAAGTTCTTTTTTATTTTTAAGATCGGTTTTTATGGTAGAAATATTTTTTGCTTTAAGTGAAGACAACTTATTCTCATCAAAATCTGCTGAAGTAACTTCAAAGTTTTTTGAAAGATCGATAGCAATAGCACTTCCAACCATTCCTGCACCAAGGACAATAACTTTTTTCATCAATTATTTTCCACAATTTAACTTACTTACTTTTCCAGTTTAGCTAAAACTCTCTTT
>CAZECH010000040.1:0-12832 GCA_964510675.1 uncultured Ignavibacteriaceae bacterium | reverse complement strand
GCTACCTTAATTGATAGAGAACAAAATGCTGGCAACTATAATATTCAGTTTGACGCAAGCTTACTCGCAACTGGTGTTTATATTTATCGTATTGAAGCCGGAACTTTTATTGAAATAAAAAAGATGATGCTATTGAAGTAATATTCGGAATTTATTTCTTATCATTTTATTTTTTTAAATTAACCCAATTTCTAATAGGAGTTGGGTTTATTTTTAATTATTACTTTGAAAAATTATGTCAAGAAAAACATTTTCTCTTCTTGTGATTCCAATTTGTATTTTAAGTTTTTTCATTTCAAACAATTTTTTAAACAATAAATCACAGAAACAAATGATAGAACAATTTCAACCTCTTTCTTACGAAAAAGCTGATAAAAAATCTAATTCTGTTTTAAAAATAATGACACTCGATGAAAAGATTTCTTTAATTGGCGGAGACAGGTCATTTTTTATAAAACCAATTCCCCGGTTAAATCTCTCCGAAGTGTATATGACCGATGCAACACAGGGAGTTCATATAAGAGAAAAATTCAGAGATGTTGATCTTTCGGATTATCAGCTTGAGAAATCCACAGCCTTCCCCTGCCCTCTTTTATTATCTGCTACCTGGAATACAGAATTATCTTTTAAATATGCTGAAGCTGTCGGTGAAGAATGCAGAGCAGGTGGAACAGGAATTTTACTCGGACCAGGAATGAATATTTACCGACACTCACAATGCGGAAGAAATTTTGAGTACTTTGGTGAAGATCCTTTTCTTGCTTCGAGAATGATTGAGAATTACGTGAAAGGTGTTCAGAGCACAGGAACAGTTGCAACATTAAAACATTTTGCCGCAAACAATACAGATTATTTCAGAAGAAAAAGTAATTCTATAGTAGATGAAAGAACTCTGCATGAAATTTATCTCCCTGCATTTAAAGCAGGAATCGATGCAGGTGCATTTGCTGTAATGACATCTTATAATTTATTAAACGATGAATGGTGTGGTGAAAGTGAATATGCAATTAATTTTTTGTTAAGAAAACAGCTTGGCTTTAAATGGTTAGTGATGACGGATTGGTGGTCTGTTTATGATGGTGAGAAACTTACAAAATCAGGTCAGGATCTGGAAATGCCTTTTGCTTTCGCTCTTAAAGAAGCACACGAACTTATTAAAGTAGGTAAAGTAAAAGTTGAAAATATAGATAGAATGACAAAAAGTATTTTAAGAACTTACTTTGCAATGAAGTTAAACGACAGGAAGAAAGAACCGCAGTACATCAAAAAAATTGATGAACATGAATCAGTTGCTTTGCATACCGCGAGAGAAGGAATTGTTTTATTAAAAAATGATGATAATATCCTTCCATTAAAAAAAGATGTTAAAAATATTTTGTTATACGGGGACTATGTTGAAAAACTTGCTGTCGGCGGCGGGGCTGCATTTGTGGAAGGTTATAACAACAGGTTGATGCTCGATGAATTAAAAAAAGAATTTGGGGACAGAATAAATTTCGTTAAGAATCCAACCGCAGAACAAATTAAATCTGCTGATATTGTTTTATGCAATGTTGGAACTGATGATAGTGAAGGCTGGGACAGATCATTTGAACTTCCCGAAAGTCAGGAGAAAAAAGTTCTTGATTGTGTTAACAATAATCCCAACACAATTGTCATTGTTACTTCGGGAAGCGGGATACGAATGACCGGCTGGAATGATAGAGCCAAAGCAATTATTTATGCATGGTATGGAGGACAAACCGGTAACCAGGCGTTAGCAGAAATTATCTCAGGGAAAATTAATCCTTCCGGTAAACTACCAATAACAATTGAAAAAGAATTTAAAGACTCCCCTGGATACGGATATGTTCCTGCTGGTGAAAAACTTTATACTGGCTGGAGCAATCAATTAGAAAAAGAGCATCCGGTTTTTGATGTAAATTATAAAGAAGGAGTTTTTGTTGGATACAGATGGTACGAAGATAAAAAAATTGAGCCGCTTTATAATTTCGGTCATGGTTTGTCTTACACAACATTTGAATACAATGATCTAAAAATTTCCAAAGAAAAGTTTAGTGAAAGTGAAATTGTTAATGTAAGCTTTACGATTAGAAACTCCGGCAATATAAGCGGAAGGGAAACAACACAACTCTATATCCAGGATGTTGAGTCTTCTGTTCCCCGTCCTCTTAAAGAATTAAAAGGATTTAAAAAAATAGAACTAAATCCAGGAGAAATTAAAACCGTCGAACTAAAACTAAGCAAGAAAGATTTTTCCTTCTGGAATCCTGAAATAACAAACTGGTTCGCAGAGAAAGGCAAATTCATTATTCATATTGGTTCGTCTTCGAAGGATATAAGCTTAAATAAAGAGATTGAGTTATTGTAAATGAATAATTAATGATTGATTAACATTATGTGGAAAGGTTTTTATTCAATGATTTCCTGTTATATACCTCATACCCAAACACAACCAGCACCGGCATATATTCAAAAAGCAAAACGAGCGGGTAACTTTTCCATTCACCATACAATTGGTAATTCATAATTGTAAAGACTGTTAAGCTTATTAAAGTTGTGTAGAGAATTCCGCTCCATCTCGGGATAAATGGAATTAAAACTGCTAGCCATACTACATACCATTGGTGAACTATCGGTGAGAAAATAAAAAGAAGGAATACCGAGAGATAGATTTTGTTTAAGAAATCTTTCTTTGAAAAAATTATAGCAGAATAAATTATAACGAAAACAATTCCACCGATCAATCTTGCTTTCTGGTTATCATTAAGAAATGAATTTAATATCTCAAACACAAAACCATTAAACGTCCAATTGACAGTAAAGTTTGTCAGTGCTTCAAAGACATTTGTTGAAAAAATAAAAGAAAGATAGATCAGTCCGACAACAACTAAAGGAATGATAATGATTTTTACTTTTTCCTTAATTCCCTTTTCACTTAAAAATACTATTGGGATTAAAATTAATCCCAAAGGTTTAATGCAGATTGATAAACCAATAAAAATTAAACTCAAAATATTTTTCTTCTTTAAAAAAAAGTAGATTGCAAAAATCAGCAAAGGCAATCCAAAGCCGTCAACGTGAGCATCAATTAAAAGCTGGAAGATTAGTAAAGGTGCAAGTGCATAAAGCAAAATATTTTTCTGTGGTAATTTTAATTCTGTTAGAATGAGGAATAATCCCCTGAATGTAAGAAGTTCAAAGAGAAGTAAAAGTATTTTTATTCCCCAGAAAGTTTCGCCGCCAATTAAATATCCAGCATAAAAAAGAATAAGGCTTAACGGCGGATAAACCGTTTTAATTTCCGGGAACTTTACAAACTCCGGAAGAATATCTGAATGAAGGTGAGATAATTCTTCATCAGCAGGGGCATATTGATAAGGATTAATTCCATTTGCTAAAACTTTCCCATCCCAAACATACCTGTAATAATCATCAGAACCTGTTGGATGAATGAACATTACACTGATTCTTAAAATCAATCCGCAAACTAAAAGGAAGTAAACATAATTCTTAGGTAAATCAATCTTTAAAATATAAATGCACAACAAAATGAAAATTAAAGATGCAGATATGTAAATAATTGAATAGGAAATTATCGGGGTTAAATCGAGAATAAAAAACAAAGCATATATAAGAAAATAAAGGAAAAATGGAAGAAGTATGATTGGTTTTTCAATTAGTTTTTTTTCAGGATTTGAAATTATATCCGATTGCATAATTAAATATAAGATATTTGAATTTCGAATGGCAGAATTCGAATTGTAAATTAAGGAAAATGTTGTAAGTCTGAACTTGCCAAAGACTGACTGTCTTGTTGTCTCGCTTCGATAGTCTTTGCCAGACAAATTTCAAAATCTTAAATCATTTTATTCCCAATTCTTTACACATCCTGTAGAAATTAGATGGAGCCATACCGAGTTTTTCCGCGGCACTTGAGTCTGAATTTGAAATGCTTCTTACATATTTAAAATACTTTGTACGGAAAATCTTTTCCATTTCTCTTAAAGGAAGAACCTGGCCTGCATAAAGGTCATCAAAGTTAGTTTCTTCTTTTAGTAGAATGTGGTTTCTTAAGATTGTCGGATTGCTGATATCCTTTGCCGTAATAATTCCATTACTGTTTATAATTAATCTTTGGACAACATTTCTTAATTCTCTTACATTACCTGGCCATTTATAATTGAGAAGAATCTCATTTGCTTTTTCATCAACAACAGGCATTGCAATATCCATATCCCTGCTGAAGTATTCCAAAAAATGATTGAAAAGCAAAATGATATCGTTCCCTCTTTTTCTTAATGGAACAATATCAATTGGTACGACACTTAACCTATAATACAAATCTTCCCTAAACCTGTTGTTCATAACTTCATTGTCAAGATTTTTATTTGAAGCAGCAATTATTCTAACATCAACATTCATCTTACCTGTTCTTCCAATCTTTTCAATCTCACCGTCCTGAATTACACGTAACAATTTAACCTGAGCGGAAAGAGGCAGTTCCCCTACTTCATCAAGAAAAAGAGTTCCATGGTGTGCAATTTCAAAAAGTCCCTGCTTATTAGAGTTCGCACCGGTGAAAGAGCCTTTCTCATAACCAAAGAGCTCGCTTTCAATTAATTCACTAGGAATACTTCCGCAATTAATTGGAATAAAATTTTCATACTTTCTCTTGCTGGTAAGGTGAATATTCCATGCAACAAGCTCTTTCCCTGTTCCTGAAGCGCCGGTAACTAAAATATTAATATCGCTCTTTGCAAACTTCTCAATATTTTCTTTCAGTTGAATAATCGGTTCCGATTCACCGATTATTTTTTTCATCTCAAGTATGCTTTGAATATTCTGTTTGAGTTTTTTATCAGATTTAAGCTTGTACCTTTCCAATCTCTTTTTCTCATAAGCATTAAAAATACTGAGGATAAAATCAGTCGGCTGGTAAATATAATTTTCAATGTTGCCGGGATATTTTGTGCAGTACCAATATGCCCCTGCTCTCATAAGGCTGTTTGCAAAATCATAATTGGTAATGTTGATAGTCATCTTCGTTATAACAATAATCTGTATGAACTGGTCATGATTTTTTATTTGAGTTATAAGCTCTTCGCCTTTCAGCCCGCCGGAAATCTGGTAATCAAGAATTACAATATCGTACCGATCCGGATTATCCTTTATTAGTTCAAGAGCAGCCCTGCCGTTTGAAACCACATCTAAAACCTTAATTCTGGTTTCATAATAGCTGACTGTTTTTTTAACTCTCTTAACATCAAAATCTTCATCTTCAATAAGAAGAATATTAATTATATCCGATCTTTCCATAACTCTCTTTCTCATTTTTAATTTTAATAGTGAATACACAACCGGAGCTGTCAACGTTTTCAGCATCAAGGCACCATCCGCATTTACCTACAGCCATTTCATAAGCAATAAAGCATCCATAACCTGAGTTGGCTCCATCAATTTTTTTTGTTGATTCATTTTCCAGGAATATTTTTTTAATTCCTTTTTCACCTCTCCCAAGAAGTTCTTTCTGAATTCCAACACCATTATCGGAAACGGTAATGGACGAGATGTTATTTACTTTATCGTATTTAGTCGCGATTTTTATTTTAATTGATCTCTTGTTTCCATGGTCAATGCTGTTCTGGATTAATGGTTCGAGTATTTCCCATACAACAAATTCATTCACATTTACAAATGGAAGAGATTCATCCAGATCCAGCTCAAACTCAAACATTTCATTTTTACTTGATAATCGCAAGAATATATACTTAACAACAAACTTAATTACCTGATTTATATCGGTATTGAACATCGGGTTTACAATTGTATTAATCTCATGGTCATACCATTTCATGTCATAAATAATTCTGGAAATAAAATTTGAATAAGTGATCACTCTTCCTTTCAGGTCATTAAGGTTTTCGTTATTCATCTGCCTTACATCTTCTTTAATAAATCCGATAATCTTTTCTGCTTTATGATGTGTGTGGTAAATTCTTTTTGTAAAAAGTGATTCTTTTTCTAGTCGAATTTGTTTTTTAAGATTCTCTTTGTGTTCATCGTAAAGTCTTTCCTGTGCTTCATTCCTTTCTTTTACAGCCTGGGATGAAACTAAAAATATTGCAATAAGCCCGATAAATATTAATGATGAGTAAACGAGTGCAACTTTATTAAAGTTAGAGCTTATTTCATCCGCTAAAAAAGAAAAATCTGGAGTGATACGCATATACATTACACCAATGTATTCTCCATCGGGAACAAAAGGAACGAGTATATTAAAAGTATTCTGGTTTTTCAGAGTACTGTAAATTACTTCAGCTGATTTCATCTTGTCTTTTTCAGAAATATATAATTCAACTCCTTCTAAATGAGTATCATGATTGGAACTAAATGCCGGTAATGTCCCGGTTAAAAACGAATGAAGCTTCTGCCCGCTGTCAATTACATAAAGCTTGTGATTCCTGTTGAGCACTAAAAAAATATCTTCAACACTTCTTTGCAAAAGCTGCTGTTTAAATATTACGTTGAACGAATAAATAATTTCTTTATCCTCAAAATCGTTTAGTGTTTTATGAAGGAAGAGATTTTCAAACAGCAGTTCCATGCTTGTTGAAGTAACAATGGCTAATCTTTCAGCAGAATATTGACGATACCATGCCTGGGTTTCACTTAAGAAATCATCGAGTGATGATTTTTGCACAAAGGCAACTACAATTTGAAATATGATGAGTATTATAAAAAATATCGTTATGTGCCGGATTTCAAATTTGTATTTGGAAACTTTATTTAAAATTTTTTTCCTGAACATAATCGTTTAAAATTAATTTAATCCCTTTACCATTACTCTATCGGTTTGAATGGCAATTGTGCATTCAACCAAAGCTTTCTTTACGGTAATTTTATTCTGAATTGCATTCTTAAAGTAATAGGACATAATTTTTGAATACTTTGTATAATCAACATGAGCCGGGCGGTGAACCCCGGTTTCCATAAGTTTCTTGAAATTTTCTATTTCAGGATATTTTTTTAAATACTCAGGATTTTCATAAAAACTATTTACTACCGGATAGTAACCGCTTTCCCTGTAAAACATTTCCTGCGATTCTTCCTTCAGTAAAAATTTTACAAAATCAATCACCTTTTCCTTTTTATTTGAAAATTTGGAAACCATTAAGTTCCATCCGCCAAAAATTGAAGTAGGAGTTCCATTTGTAAAATATGGAAGTGGAGCTTTTTTAAGATGACTTTCCTTCTCAGGATTGAAAGGAGATTCTTTAAAATCTTTATCATAGCTTGGCCAGCCATGAATAAATAATCCATCACTTTTTATAAAATATTCATAGCTGGGTATTTCAGTAAATTCTGTTACAACTTCCGGTGTTGTTTTATATTTATTTACAAGATCAACCAACAACTGCAGAGATTTTTCTGCTTCAGGTGTATTAAGATTAAAGCCATACTCATTAAAATAATTTTTATTTAAGCTGAGAAGAAGTTCCATGTAAACACAAATAAGCCCTTCATAATCAGTAGCAGGAAAAATATAATAGGGTGTGTTTATTCCAAGTTTGTTTTTAATCTCAATAAAATCATTCCAGGTAATTGTGTTTTTTAGTTTATTAATTATTGTTTCACCATCTTTGAAATTTTTTAAAAGATCTTCACGGTAATATAAAACACCCTGTACCATATCTAACGGAACAGCAACCAATTCTCCTTCATAATAACATGATTCAAGTGCCGAATTTAATATGCTTTTTTTCTCTCCGTCGGAAAAATATTTATCAAGAGGCTCACACCATTTGGCAAATCTTTGCACCCATATTAAATCTACCGCAAAAAGATCTATTCCATCTCCTCTGCCTCTAAGAGAGCGGGCGAGCATTTCTTTTCTTTCATTTGTACTGAAATCAAAATTCGGAAAGTCAATCGGAATTACTTTTACTTTGCCTTCATTCAACTTATTGTACGTATCAATTAAAGTTTTATGCGCAGCAGTAACTCTGTCGGCAAAATAAATTTCAGTAACCTCACTTTTTTTAGGATTATCAAAAAAGAAAAAGACAAGCACATAGGTTATCGCTACAAAAAGAAGAAATAACAAGCCCCACTTCTGTTTAATTTTTATATTCATCAAAGACTTAAGTTTGCTATTGCCCAACTATTATTTTACCTCCTGAAGACAACGTTTATGCCAGAAATACTTTTTTAAAATGATGAATTGCAGGAAATAATCAAACTAATTTCAATTAGTTTATACGACCTTAAATAATAGCTTTTATCAAAATTATAAAACATTTAAGCCCTTCAAAATCCTAAATTTAATAGTTATAGTTTATTCGTTTTCAGTTTTCAATATTCAGTAATGTAAAGATAGTACTTATCATATTGATAAAAACTTATTATGATAATAATTATAAAACGATGCTTAAATTTCTACTTCATTTTTTTATGATGATTTATAAACCTCATTTTTAATCAAATCAATTTTATAATCCGATGGCATAATTTCTGTCATTATTAACAAACAATTTCCATATAATCTTAAATATCCGGAATATAAATGAGGAAATTATTATTCAGCTTAGTTGCTTCTTTAATATTATCAATTATAATTACCGGATGCTCAACTCTTTTTTTAAGCGAAACCCCAGAATTTATTAAGGTAAAGGGTACTCAGTTTTGGTTGGATGATAAACCATATTATTTTCTCGGAACAAATTTATGGTATGGGTGTTATCTCGGTTCCACCGGTGAAACCGGAAACCGGGAAAGATTAATCCAAGAGCTTGATCTTTTGAAATCTTTAGGCATTACCAATCTAAGAATTTTAGCTGCATCAGAAAAATCAGAAATAAAAAACTCATTAAGACCAGCAATCCAAAATGAACCTGGGGTATATGATGAAAATTTATTGGAAGGTCTCGATTTTCTTTTAAATGAAATGAATGAACGCGATATGTATGCTGTTATTTTCTTAAATAATTATTGGGAGTGGTCTGGCGGAATGTCTCAATACAATGCGTGGTTTGGTAACGGAAAAGCAGCTGATCCTGAAGATCCAGATTTAGGTTGGGGAGAATTTATGAGGCTCTCTGCAACTTTCTACAAAAATGATAAAGCAAATGATCATTTCAGAGAATTTATTAAGAAAATAGTCACACGGAAAAATAAATATAATGATCTTAGTTACTTTGAAGATCCGACTATAATGGCCTGGCAGCTTGCTAATGAACCCAGAGCCTGGGGAGATAGTGCAGAAGTTATTTTTTATTATAAATGGGTTGATTCGACTGCGTCGTTTATACATTCAATTGATCCGAACCATTTAGTTACAACCGGGAATGAAGGATTAATGGGAAGCTTTGGTTCCGAAGAATATTATTTAACAGCACACAGGAGCAGATTTATTGATTATGTAACATTTCATCTTTGGGCAAAAAATTGGGGTTGGTTTAATGCAAAAAAAATTGAAGTAACTTATGATTCCACCAGGATTAAAGCTATTAATTATATAAATAAGCATATTGAATATGCCCGCAAATTAAATAAACCAACAACGCTTGAAGAATTTGGTATGGCAAGAGATTTTGAAACTTATGATCCGGGCTCAGCAACAACAGCACGCGATAGCTATTTCCAAACAATATTTAGTTTAGTTTATGATAGTGCAGTGGCCGGAGCGCCAATTGCCGGAACAAATTTTTGGACATGGGGTGGCTACGGTCGTGCACAACATGAAGATTTTAAATGGCGCAAAGGCGATATGTTCCTTGGCGATCCGCCGCAAGAGCCTCAAGGATTAAACTCAATTTTTGTTGTTGACTCATCTACAATTGCAATTATAAAAAAATACGCCGGACTAATGAATGATCTTAATAAGATAGCTTTAGTTAAGAAATAAAAAAACAGTTCATTAAATAAATATTATATTTATAATGTTATTAACTTCATAAATCTTTATCAATATGATAAAACAAAGGTGAAAAAAATTAATTTTAAAATTTTGTTCATGTAATTATTAACACTACTTAATATGGCATTATTTATGAGTTTTCATATTAAAATAAATGTAAAATTGAAACGGTAAAATGCATTTAAGTCTCATCGATATTTCTATAATTGTCACATACCTCATTGCTACAATTTTTTTAGGAGTATATCTTTCAAAGAAAGCTTCAAAAAACATTCATAATTATTTTCGTTGGGGAAACAGCAGTAAATGGTATTTCCTTGGTGTTTCAGATGCTTCAGGTATGTTTGATATTGCTGGTACAATGCTTTTGGTTTACTGGCTTTCAGTTTACGGACTAAATAGCATATGGCTTCCCTGGTTATGGCCTGTCTTTAACCAAATATTTCTCATGGTATATTTGTCTCCCTGGTTAAGAAGATCAAACGCAATGACGGGTGCTGAATGGATTAAGACTCGCTTTGGTTCAGGTAAAGGAGCTAATCTTGCACACATTATTGTAGTAATATTTGCACTGATTAGTGTTATAGGATTTCTCTCTTATGGCTTTAAAGGAATCGGGAAATTCGCTGCAGCATTTATTCCCCCAATAGTAACTGATCCTGCAACTCTTGCACAATATCCACAGATTAATCCTAATCTTTTCGCTTTGATATTAATGGGTATTACAACATTATATGTTGTAAAAGGGGGAATGTTCAGCGTTGTATTTACTGAAGTAATACAATACTGCATTCTGACAGTTTCTTCTTTAGCAATTGGTATTATAGCAATGTATCACATTTCTCCTGAAATGATAAGCAGCGTAGTACCAAATGATTGGACAAGTATGTTCAGTAATTTCAGTGTGAACCTGGATTGGTCAACGGTTAGTTCTACTGTTTCTTCGAAAGTAACAGCATTTAACCAATGGATAGAAACAGATGGATATTCGCTCTTTGGTTTATTTTTTGGGATGATGTTGTTTAAAGGATTCTTTGTTGCTGCTGCAGGTCCTGCACCAAATTATGATATGCAGCGTATACTTTCAACCCGCAATCCGGTTGAAGCAGCCAAAATGAATTCACTTGTTAGTGTTGTTCTTAATCCAACACGATACTTTTTAGTTTCCGGTTTAACTGTACTTGCACTAACAAATTTTAATACATTGTATAAAAGTTCAATAACAAGTCCGGATTTCGAAGCAATTCTATCTGAAGTTCTTGTCCATTATGTTCCTGTTGGGTTGTTAGGCTTATTGATGACCGGATTTATTGCAGCTTTTATGAGCAATTTTGCTGCAACTGTAAATGCTGCACCTGCATATTTAGTAAACGATATTTACAAACGTTATATCAATCCTAATGCAGGACCAAAAAAATATATTACGATGAGTTACATCGCATCTGTTTCTGTTGTTGTTGTTGGTATTACAATCGGATTTTTTGTTGAATCATTAAACCAGATCGTACTCTGGATTGTGGGTTCATTATGGGGAAGCTATACTGCTGCAAATGTTCTTAAATGGTACTGGTGGAGATTTAATGGTTATGGATATTTCTGGGGAATGGCTTCAGGAATATTTTCTTCTTTAATCCTAACATTACTTGATAAACTGAATTTAATTCCTTTCTTAAATGACTGGCCTTTACCCAATAATCCGAACATGAATTCTTTCCCTATAATATTTTTAATATCTGTTATAGGATGTTTTGTTGCTGCATTATATACCGAACCTGAAAGTGATCAAGTCCTGATGAAGTTTTACCGTAATGTCCGCCCCTGGGGCTTTTGGAAACCAATCTACAAAAAAGTTGTTGCAATTGATCCAAACTTTATTCCCAATAGAAATTTTAAACGTGATATGTCTAATATATTAGTTGGAATTACCTGGCAGATAACTCTTATGGCTGCACCGGTATTCTTAGTATTACGTGAATATAATTCACTCATTATTTCTATCGCTATACTTATTGTTACTTCATTAATATTAAAATTTAATTGGTGGGACAAATTGAACGAATCTTATGGTGAAATTCCGGTTAAAGAAAAAATTATTACTGGAACTAAACCTGCTTTAATCGGAGAGAAATGATGAATCGTGAATTGTTTAATCAGCAGGTGAAAAAACTTTTTGAAGAACACGAAAAATTAATTACACGCCGGAATAAAAAAATTGAAAAGAGCAATGGACTCTTTCACCGTTATCAATATCCTGTAATTACTGCAGAACATACACCAATCTTCTGGAGATATGATCTTGATTATGATTCAAATCCACATTTGATGGAAAGGCTTGGTGTTAACGGAACTTTTAATTCCGGTGCAATAGAATTTAACGGAAAAATTTTATTAGGAGTTAGAGTTGAAGGATATGACAGGAAATCTTTTTTAGCAATTACTGAATCTCCAAACGGAATCGATAACTTCAGATTTTGGGACTATCCCATAACAATGCCTGAGACGAAAAACCCCGACACTAATGTTTATGATATAAGATTTGTTAAACATGAGGATGGATGGATATATGGTTTATTCTGTACAGAAAGAAAAGATCCGGATGCTCTTCAAAGCGATACTTCTGCTGCCAATGCACAGTGCGGAATTGCGAGAACAAAAGATTTTATAAAATGGGAAAGACTTGCAGATTTAAAAACAAAATCTCCTCAACAAAGAAATGTTGTTCTGCATCCGGAATTTATTAACGGTAAGTATGCTTTTTATACAAGACCGCAGGATGGATTTATTGATGCAGGAACCGGTGGTGGTATAGGTTGGGGATTATCCGATTCAATTGAAAATTCTGTGATTGATAAAGAAAATATTATTGATGACAGAGTCTACCATACAATTAAAGAAGTAAAAAACGGAATGGGA
>CAZECH010000039.1:0-13075 GCA_964510675.1 uncultured Ignavibacteriaceae bacterium | reverse complement strand
AACTAAGTTTGACTTTATACCTTATATCCCTTTTGAGAACACATATTTTATTTAAAAATAAAACAGCTCCATACATAATGGAGCTATTTTCAAAAAAGGTATTATTAATTTATAAAGATACCAACTCAACCTGTACTTTTATTGCTTTTACTAGGTCTTTCATTGAAGGATCTTTGTATATAGCTTCCTCAATAGAAGAACATGCATGAATAACTGTTGAATGATCTCTCCCGCCGAATTGCAAACCTATAGATTTTAAAGATGATTTTGTTAGTTCTTTTGAAAGATACATTGCTATCTGTCGTGCTAAAACGATCTCTTTTTTTCTGGTTTTATCTCTTATTTTATTTTCAGCTATATTTAAGTATGAGCAGACTACTTTAGTAATGCTTTCCACGGTAATATTAAATTTCCTGTCGGTTGCAATTTCTTTTACAATTCTTTTGACAAGATCAAAATCAATCTCAACAGAATTAAGAGAAGCATTAGCCAGAAGTTTAATCAAGCATCCTTCAAGTTCCCTTATGTTAGAAGTAATATTGCTAGCAATATATTCTAAAATCTCAGATGAAACCTTCATACCATAATCATTAGATTTTCTTTTAAGAATAGCAATTCTGGTTTCAAGTTCCGGTGGTTGAATATCGGCAGAAAGTCCCCACTGAAACCTGGATATAAGTCTTTCGTCGAGCCCTCTTAAATCTTTTGGGGGCTTATCGCTTGAAAGAATTATTTGTTTTCTTGATTGATGCAGCGTATTAAAGATATGAAAGAAAAGATCCTGTGTTTTTTCTTTCCCGATTAAAAACTGAATGTCATCTATAATAAGCACATCCATACTTCTGTAGAAATTAGAAAACTCACTAACTTTATTTGATTGTATTGACTCCACAAAATCAACAGTAAAAGTATCGGAGGATAAGTATATAACTTTCTTATCAGGATTTTCATTAATAATTTTATTGCCGGCTGCCTGGATTAAATGAGTTTTACCCAATCCTACACCGCCATAAACAAAAAGAGGATTGAAAGATGTTCCACCGGGATTATCGCTTATAGCCAAAGCAGCAGCACGGGCAAGCTGGTTACCCTCTCCTTTGATAAAATTATCAAAAGTATATCTTATATTTAACCGGGATTCAAAAACATTTTGCTTTGGCTTTTCAACTCTCTTTGCAGTAACTGGTTTTGAAACAAGAGGTGGTGAATTGTCAGGGTCTTCGTTTATTATATAGGCGAGCTTAGCATCGGGACCAAGAACCTGCCGGATTGTTTTTGTAATTAATGTATTGAAATGTTCATCAATCCATTCCCAAAAAAACTGACTGGGAAGTTGTACTTTTAAGATTTTATTATCAATCTCTACCGGTTTAATAGGAAGAAACCAGGTATTGAATGTCATTAAGGTAACATTGTCTTTAATATTTTTTAAGCATTCTTTCCAAACAATAGCAGGTTCGGGGTAAGTAATTTCATGGGAAGAATGGGTGTTGAGCATTTTTATTTATCCACAATAGAGAACTTCGTATTGGTTGATAGTTTATAGTATAAAATAAAGACAAATAACACTTAAAAATAACTTATCCACAACATATTAACATTATGTGCGGCAGTATAAATCGCAAAAATTTAATAGGTTACAGGCTTTATATTGAAGATACACACAAGTCATGGTTTTAATTTTTTATATGGGCGGTTATCGCAAATTGTGTGGAACATTTTCACAATTAAAACTTATCCACAAGATATTCACACAAATTATTTCGCCTCTCTCAGAACAAAAAATAGGAAGTTATGTTTACTCTCGCAAATTAATTCTTTAAAGAAAACAAAAATATTTTTAAACAATTGTAAATTGGGCATAGACTTTATTATTTAGTATCTTTGCAAACTAAAATTAAGGCAAACCAAACAAGGATAGGATTATGAAAAGGACTTATCAGCCAAGTAATAGAAAAAGAAAAAATAAGCATGGTTTCAGGGAGAGAATGAAAACTAAAAACGGCAGAAGAGTTTTATCAAACAGAAGAGCCAAAGGAAGAAAAAAATTGACAGTTAGTGATGAGAAATAAAAACCTTGAAACCACAGGGTCTTTCTTCAAAAGAAAGAATTAAAAGCAAAAAAGATTTTGAAGAACTATATTCCATCGGGAAAATAATTATATCCAGCGATCAAAAAATAAAAGCAATTTTCATGATAAATGCCGACCAGGAATATGGAGTAAAGATAGCTGCAGTGGTTTCAAAAAAATCAGGTAAGGCCGTATGGAGAAACAAAGTTAAGCGGCTAATAAAAGAATCCTACAGGCTTAATAAACAGGAACTCATAACAGCATGTAGCGAAAAAAAAAAGAATATTAAATTAATTTTATCTGCATATTCTCTGAATGAAAGAAAGAACAAAAAGATAGGATTAAATGAAATTATACCGGGCGTTCTTGAATCATTGAGAAAGATAAAGATTGCGTTATAATGAAAGTAATTTTCGTTCTCCTTATCAAAGGATATCAAAAACTTATATCTCCTGTTTTACCCCCTTCCTGCCGGTTTTATCCATCATGTTCTGAATATGGAATTCAGGCTTTTTCAAAATACGGTGTTATAAAAGGCGGGATAAAAACCATTTGGAGAATTCTTAGATGCAACCCCTTAAGCAAAGGTGGATATGACCCATTATTGTAATTGGAAGTTAAATGGATAGACAAACAACATTAGCGTTTATAGTAATTGGCGGTATTCTGATTATATGGTTGTACTTAAATACACCAACAGCACCACCACCGCAAAAAACACAACAAAATGATACAACCAAAGTACTAACCGATTCGACAATTAAGTCGCCAATTGTTGAGAAACATGAAGAAGTTACTAAAGAATCGGATACATCCTCTCAAAGATATGGGAAATTTTTTTCATCAGGGGATGATAAGGAAAGAATTATAACAATCGAGAATGATGTTGCGGTTATTGAACTATCAACATATGGTGGAAATATCAGGAAGTATTTTCTTAAGAATTTCCTTAACTGGTATTCTGCAGGTTCTGATTCTACAAACTACCAAACCATGGTCCAGCTGATTAATAACTCACTAGGAAATGCTTATGATCTGGCATTTGTTACAACAGACGGAAAAGCAATAAATACCAGGGAACTAACCTTCAAATCAAACAAAGAAAAAAACGGGTATAAAATAACCGGCAAAGATAGTCTTACAATTGAATTTTCTTTAAAGACAGGAGAAAATGGGGAATTAAAAAAAGTATACACATTTTATGGTGCTGAATATAATATGCTTTCCAGTATCCAGTTAATTGGAATGCATAATATTATAAGTAATAATGCTTACGATTTGGTTTGGGAAAACGGGATAAGATTTGTTGAAGAAAACTCTGTTGATGAAGCAAATTTTTCTAATGCAAGCGTTTACTATGGTGATGAACAAGTAATTGTTGATGCAAGCAGCAATGATGAAATTTTAGAAGAAGATTATGGTGGAAAAGTAGACTGGCTAGGAATCAGGAATAAATATTTTGCAGCTATTATATCTCCGTTAAACCCGGCAGGTATAGAAGGAGCTTATATTAAAGGTTACAGAAATCAGTTTAGCAACCAAGGTGTGGAGGAGGTTTACAGCGGCAGACTTATAATCCCGTTTAAAAATACCGGTTTTGAGGAACAATATTTTAACGTTTACATCGGTCCGGTTGATTATGATATCCTGAAAGAGTATAACAACAAATTAGAAGCAATAGTTGATTTTGGAAGTTTCTTTGGATTGAAATTTATAGTCCGGCCAATTGCAGAGTTCGTTCTTCTACCGTTATTTAATTTTCTGCACGGATTCATTCCTAACTACGGAATAGTAATTATTGTTTTTTCAATAATTATTAAAATAGTTTTATATCCTCTTACAAAGAAAAGCCTCTATTCAATGAAAAGGATGCAGCTTCTTCAACCAATGATGGCAGAGATAAAAGAGAAGTATAAAGATGATCCCCAGAAGACAAACAAAGAAACAATGAAACTTTATTCGACTTATGGCATTAATCCTGCAGGCGGGTGTTTTCCTTTGCTTCTTCAGATGCCTATCTTTATTGCTCTTTGGGGGCTTTTCCAGATAGCAATTGATCTGCGTCAGCAGCCTTTCTTTGGTTGGATAACAGATTTATCTGGACCCGATGTTATATATATACTTCCGTTAAAGATCCCGATTTTCGGAATTGATAAAATCTCAGGACTTGCATTGCTTATGGGTATAACAACATTTTTTCAGCAAAAAATGAGTGTTAAAGATCCAAAACAGCAGATGCTTATTTACATTATGCCGGTAATGCTTACAATTCTTTTTATGAGCTTTCCTTCCGGGCTTAACCTTTATTACTTTATGTTCAACGTTCTCTCAATTGCACAGCAGTATTATATAAACCATAAGCATGATGGTATGGTGCTTGAGCCGGTGAAAAATCCGAATAGGAAGAAAGGCTTTATGGCAAAGCTTATGGAGGCAGCAGAAAAAAACACAAAGGTTCAGCAGCAACAAAGAAAGAGAAAATAGGTCTATTCATATTGTATTTAATAAAGGTACAGAAACATGCTATTTTTAAACTGCATAAAATTCTTTATTAAATGTCCGGACAACTTAAAATAATGTTCCTTTTTGTTTTCTTGTGCATCTTCAAATCTTTTGCCCAGGATACTTACACCCTTAAGCCAAACTATCAGGTAAAATCTCTTCCATTTGGTTTAGAAGAAAAAATTTCTGGCAAAAAACCTATTGTTGCTTTAGCATTAAGCGGGGGAGGCGCCAGGGGATTAGCACAAATCGGTGTTTTAAAAGCTCTCGAGGAAGCTGGTATTCGTATTGACATGATTGTTGGTACAAGTATGGGAAGTATTATAGGTGGACTTTATGCTACTGGCTATTCTGTTGATCAGATAGACTCTATAACAAGGAATACTGATTGGGACGATCTGCTATCCCCGGAAGGCGAAACCGACAGGCAGGAATTATTTGTTGATCAGAAGGTAACCGAAGACAAAGCAATTTTAACATTAAGGCTTAATGGTTTTTCGCCAATAATTCCAACATCAATTAATACCGGGCACAAGCTTTCAAATTTTCTTAATATTCTTACACTTCAGGCTCCTGTTCATACACAAAACAGTTTCGATGATTTAAAAATAAAATTCAGAGCTGTGTGTACAAATCTTTTAACGGGAAATCCGGTTGTGATAGACAATGGTTCTTTAAGCCAGGCTATGAGAGCAAGCTCAAGCGTTTCCTTTTTCTTATCTCCTGTTTTAATGGACTCAATGATATTAGTAGATGGTGGCCTGGTTGCTAATATTCCCGTTAAAATTGCATTGGAGCTTGGTGCGGATATTGTAATAGCTGTTAATACAACAAGCACACTTCGGTCAAGAGAAGAACTTGAACTGCCCTGGGTTATTGCAGACCAGGTGATAAGTATTCCAATGAAACTGCTTAATGAAAATCAGATGTCTTATGCTGATGTTGTAATTACTCCCGATATACAGGAAAGATCCGCAACAGATTTTAGTGATGTTGATTTGCTCATAAAAAGCGGAACATCAAGCACGATTCCAGTTGTCAGTGAAATAAAATCAATAATTGATTCTATAACCAATAAAAAAGATTCCAGTGATGATATATTTTTTACAAACATTAAAAATCATGATGATGCTTACTCATGGGAAAAGCTCCTTCTGAAAAAGTATAGCAACAAAGATTCTGTTTCTATAAGCGAGATTGAAATGGATTTGGATTCCTTGTTTCAACAGGGAGAGTTTGAAGATTTAAAAGTAAAAATCGTAAACAATTATGGAGAGACTGAAGTCAGGTTCATACCCGAATACAATCCATTAATTAAAATGATAGAATGCTGGGGGATTTCAATTCTTGACAAATCAAAGGTTGATGCAATAATCAAATCATACATTGGGAAAAGTTATAATGGCAAAACTGCCTACTCGATAGTTCTTGAAATAATTAACCAATACAGGTTAAAGGGATATTCACTTGCCACATTACAAGATCTTATTTATGATGTAACCGCCGGAAGGTTAACCTTAGAATTTGATGAGGGAATAATTTCTGAAATTTCCGTTGAGGGAAATGTAATAACAAACAAAACAGTAATAACAAGGGAATTTCCTGTTAAAGCAGGCGATTATTTCCATTACCAGGATATTTCTGAAGGGCTGACAAATCTTAGAGCTACAAATCTTTTTGAGGATTTAATTTTAACAGTTAAAAAAGAGGGAAACAGAAATATTGTTACGCTTAAAGTTTCGGAAAGAACGTCTGGGCTAATGAGAATAGGTTTTAGGGCAGATAATGAAAATAAAACACAATTTAATATAGATGTCAGAGATGAAAATCTTTTTGGAACCGCAACGGAGTTTGGTGTGCTCATATATGGAGGAACACGAAACAGAGGATATATTGTGGAACATAAATCAAACAGGATTTTTGATACGTATCTCACTTATAAAATTAATGCTTATTACCAATTCCAGGATATTTTTACTTATACAGATGATCCAGCATCGTCAGAAAGATCTTTCTCAAGAATTAATAACGGTGAGTACAGGCAGATATATTATGGCACATCGGTGTCTGTTGGTAACCAGGTAGAAAAATTCGCTAATCTTATATTTAAAGGGAAGTACCAGTTTGATGAAATAAAAAACAGCCCGATTAATTCTTATAAAACAAAGATAGTAAGCCTTAAGATAAGTACAACTGTAGACTCCCAGGATAGATATCCGTTTCCCAGGAATGGAGTATACTTTTCAGGCTCTTATGAATCGGCATCTTCATTCCTTGGTGGAAATGTTGGATTTACAAACATTGGTTTTGATTACAAAAACTATCTTACAATAAATGATGTTCATACTATTTCTCCAAGAATTATGATGGGATTTGGTGATAAAACTTTACCTTTAAGCCAGCAATATTCTCTCGGAGGACAAAGTTCATTCTTTGGAATGAGAGATAATGAATATCGCGGCAAACAGATATTTGTAAGCTCTCTTGAATATACAGTTCAGCTTCCATTTAATATTTTCTTTGATACTTATTTTCGTTTTAGGTATGATCTTGGATCAATCTGGCCGGAACAAGAACAAATTAAATTTAAGGATCTTAAACATGGAATAGGGGCATCCCTTTCTTTTGATACTCCGATCGGGCCGGCAGATTTTTCGGTAGGAAGGAGTTTTCTTTTCATTAAAAATCTGCAGGATAATCCTATAAGCTGGGGAGATGTTCTATTCTATTTTTCTATTGGTTACTACTACTAAGTAAATCGCATAGCGCAAGGTGCATCGTGCCAGCGATTTTAAGATCTCCAGATGATGAAACATTGAGCTACTTACTTAAACAATTAAATGTGAACGAGTAATTATTTATTCTTTGACCGGATGCTTGCTGCACTATGCCCCTTTCACTTTTCCCCTCTCTGGTATTTTTCCCCGAGTTTCTGGTAAGATTTAGCTGTTTCATTTTTACCGGCAGACTTGCAGAGAGAAGAAATTGCAAAACAGAGTTTACTTTTCTTATCAACCGTTTCTAATCCCTTTTCAATAATTTTAATGATGATATCCAAACGGGGTAGATTTAGATCGGCATTATAAAGTTTTGTTATAGATATATATGGTTCGTGTGCAGATGGATTTGATCTGGCAGCCTTCTTTAAATATTCAAGAGCTTTATCATGGTGTTCACCATAAAGCGAAATGGATGAAAATATTTTCCCAACCCAGGTAAATAGTTGGTAACAAAAGTCGGGGAGTTCTTTACAGATTTTTTCGGCATACATCATTACTTCATCGGGAGAGAGAGCTTTATTCCAGAGAAGTATTTTGTAAAGTACAGGATCTTTAATCTTTTTATCTATCGCAATGCGGAATGTATCAAAGAGCTCATCCTGTGAATCTGAATTCCTGAATATATTCTCAAGATATTTTTTTGATAAACCGAGCATAATAATTTTAATAAATGCTTAAAGAGTTGAAATTATTTTCTCTTATCAACTGCTGCCTTATAAAGCTCCAGATATTCTTTTGCTGAGTTTTCCCATGAATAATCCTTGCTCATTCCATTTCTTTGAATTTGTTTCCATGTCACTTTGTCTCGGAAGGTTCTTGTTGCTCTTTCAACAGTGGTGTACAAAGCATAACTGGAATAGTCATTAAATGAAAAACCTGTTCCGGTTTCTTCACCAAAAAATAAATACTCATGCCAATCTTGAACTGTATCTGCAAGTCCACCTGTCTTTCGTACTATTGGGACAGTTCCATACTTTAAGCTGTAAATCTGGTTTAAGCCGCAGGGTTCATAATGGGAGGGCATAAGCAGTATATCGGAAGCAGCTTCAATCAGGTGAGAAAGCTCATTATTGTAACCGATGTATGAATAAACCCTGTCTGGGTAATGATGTGCCATATTTCTGAAAAGATCCTCATACCTGTCTTCGCCGCCGCCAAGAATTACCCATTGAACCGGAAGGTTAACCATTGCTTCAAGAGCCTCAGCAAAAATATCAAATCCTTTCTGTGCAACCATCCGGGAAATTATTCCTATCAAGGGGATATTTTCATTATAAGGAAAACCAACATGTTCCAGAAAATATTTTTTATTCTTCAGTTTTCCTGTAAGATATTTGGCTGAATACCTGAATGGAATTAAATTATCTGTTTCAGGATTCCAGATATTGTAATCAACTCCGTTTATAATTCCATATAAATCTTCTTTCCTTGAACTAAGAAACGGGTCCATTCCGGCACCATACTCTGGAGTTAAAATCTCTTTCGCATAAGTTTTACTAACTGTGTTTATTATCTCTGAGTAAAGAATTCCTGCTTTCATAAAACAGACACTATTCTCAAACTCAACCGGTCCACCCGGATAGAAATAATTTGCGCTGAGTTCGGCTTTTAACAATGTATCTTTAGAAAATCTTCCCTGGTATCCTATATTATGAATAGTATAGAGGAAAGATGTTTTATCAAACATTCTGTCCCAGCTATAATTGTCTTTTACAAGCAGCGGCAGCAATCCTGTTTGCCAATCATTGCAATGAATTACATCCGGAATCCATTTTAATCTTTGAAGTGTTTCAATAACTCCCTTACATAACAATATAAATCTTTCATCTTCATCTAAATCATTTGTATATATATGCCTGTTATGATAGTAATGTGGGCAATCAATAAAATTCACTTCTACGTTTGAATCTGGCAAAGTTGCCTGGTGAAGATAAACAGATCTCACATGACCGGCAATTCGTATTGGTATTTCGCCTATGCCCCAATTGTAATGAAGCTTATTTATAACTTCATCTACCTGGTAATATTTAGGCATAAATATTTTTACTTCGCAACCAAGCTTCTCAAGAGCTGCGGGTAAAGAACCGGTAACATCCGCAAGTCCCCCGGTTTTAGCATAAGGAAAGACTTCTGAAGCAATGAATGCAATTTTCATTATATAAAGAAAATAATGATTACAGTATAAGATTAAAATTATATATAAAATTTCTTAATGAAAAACTTAAAATGATACTCAACAGCCGAAGTTAAGCTCAAAACCCAAAGATTGTTTTCCCCCTTCAGTAATATTTATTAAAGAAGTGTATAAATGATCCCGACCTGTAAAGCTTCCTTAATTTGTGTTTTCTGAATTTGTGCTTCTTCATATATTAGTAAAAAAGCAAAGCTGACATTTATATATTCATTCACCTGGGCTACCAAAGCATTATCCCATCTCACATCCCAAACATCTAAGGATTCAAAACGGGAAAAAAGACGAAGCTTACTTTTTAATAAGATGTTGTCCATAACAGTATACTCTGCAGCCGTTGCAGATTCAATACCAGTTTCGATTTTTATTTTTTCTACTTCACCGGTTTCTGCATCATCAGAATAAAAGGTGTGTTTATTTGTAATAACTTCCTGAACTGCGAAACCCAATCTTGTTGTAAAACCGGGAGTTTTATCATAGATAAAACCCAAACTTTGTGTCAGGTAACCGGGATCAAAGAAGTTTGCTATTTCTGTTGCAGGATCTGTTTCATAATTAAATCCGGAGGTTATTGCAGTTCTTACAGTATTACTGAAGTAAGGTTCTATTGCCCAACCAATATTTCTTGAAACAACAGATTCAAGATATAGCTCATTATCGTTTGTTCTGTAATCAGAAGAGCCAAGTTTAGTTCTGCCATAAGCAAGCTTTAAATCATTTTTAAAATGCCAGATTTCACTTCTGTAATACAAACTTCCATTGCTGAACAAAGACCACGACAAAGCATCTTCACCACCCTGCGTCCAGTTGCTTAAAGAAATTTGGGAAAGGTTTATTCCTGCCACTGCTTTTGGTACCCATTTATTCAGAATTATGGTATCTTGCTGTGAAAATAACGTAGCAGAAAAAATTAAAATCGCAAACACCATCATTAGTAAATTTTTCATATTTTTCCTTTAAATGATTTATGAAAAAATAAACAAAATTTATGTCCTTAATTAATGAAAATATTATAACTTTTTCCAAAGGCGATCCCAATAATCAGCCAATATTGTTTGTTCATGGTTTTCCTTTTGATCATACTATGTGGAAAAACCAGGTTAATGAGCTTAGCTCTCAATATTTTTGTGTTAGTTATGACATAAGAGGATTGGGAGAATATCCGGTTGGCGATGGACAATATACAATGGAAATGTTTGTTGATGATTTATTTTCTGTTATTGAACATATGAAATTGAACAAACCAGTACTATGCGGGCTTTCAATGGGGGGTTATATTGCACAAAGAGCAGTGGAGAGAAATGAAAAATTATTCAAAGCATTGATTTTATGTGATACAAAATCGGAACCAGATAATAATGATGCAAAACTTAAAAGAGCCGGAGGGATAAAAAGTATCAATGAAAGTGGTGTGAAGAGTTTTGTTCATGCTTTTATTCCAAATTGTTTTGAGGAAGAATCTATAATAAAACTTGGAGATGTTTATAAAGAAATATTGGAGAGAAGTTCAAATTTTTCTGCTACAGGGATAAAGGGTTGCTTGCTTGCAATGATCAGCAGAACAGATACAACAGAATTTCTTTCGGAGATTAAGATTCCGGTTCTCGTTGTTTGTGGAGAAAAAGATAAGCTCGCCCCACCACATATTATGGAACCAATTGCTGAAACAATTATTGATTCTGAATTTCATATTATTCCCGGAGCCGGGCACATGACTCCTCTCGAAAATCCCGAAGCAGTTAATAAGGTTTTGAAATATTTTCTTTCAAGAGTATTTAAATAAATAAAGTGCTTCATTACTTTCTGAGAAAAGGTTTTTGTAGAATAATTCATCAATAAAAGAAAACCGTATAATTTTTAAACTCCCCGTTTTCGTAATTAAATTTTGCGCTGAAGAATTTTTCCTGGAAAAGCCACTTAATAAAAATTTTATCTCCATCCCAGAGATTTAATGAAGTAAGTTTTTCGTTTGGTACCCACTCAAGGTTTCCCTCTTTTGAATCAATCAGTTTTCCCTCAAAATTATCTGCACTAAAAATAAAAACATACCAATCATCTTTTCCGTCAAAATTAGGAAATGTAATAAAACCGTGCATTTGCAGTTCTTTAATTCTTAAACCCGATTCTTCATAAATCTCACGGATAGCACAATCTTCTGGACTTTCACCAAAATCAAATTTTCCACCCAATCCATTCCATTTACCTGTATGATAATCATTCTCTTTTTTTACACGGTGAATCATTAATGTTTTATTATTTTTTTTATCCATTATATAGCACAAAGTCGCTAATTTCATATTTTATCAATAAATTTTTATTAAGAAATATGTTGACACTTTTATTATTGGCACTTATGTTTTCCAGGTCAATTTTATTTGATACTTTTCAAATATAAACATAAAAATTCATTTGTCTCTTTGATTTATTTTAGAAATATTTCAAGTAATAAATAAATAAAAATATTTACGGAGGAAAACTTTTATAATGAGCGGGATGGAAAACGAAACAGAATATGTGGCTATAACATCTGATGAAGAATTAGAGGAAAACGAAATTAAGCGTCATCTTTCTTATAATGAAAACAAAAGCAAATTTAATCTTAATATGGCAAAGAAAAAGAAGGATGAAGAAGACAAAGAAGATTTTGATGATGACGAAGACGATATTGATGATCTTGATGAAAACGAAGATCTTGATGAAGACGAAACTTTTGAAGATGAACCAGCAGATGAAGAGGAGTTATACGAAGAGGATTTTGATTTTGATGATGAAGAGGATCTTTTGGATGACGACGAGGACGTTCCTTTTAACTAAACCTGCCAGCCAAGAAATTTATCTTTAAGCAAATAATTTCTGACATAGTCGGATATTCCATCTTCTAGTGAAGTTCGGGGTTTGGCATAGCCGGCATTTTTTAACTTATTTATATTCGCTTGAGTAAAATATTGATACTTATCAAGAAGATGTGAGGGTAAATCTATATATTCAATATTTGAAGGTTTATCTATCGCTTTAAATAAAGCAGCGATAAGATCATTCCAGGTTCTGGCAATACCAGTACCAATATTAAACAAACCGTTTTTTCCTGGGTTATCAAGAAAAAACAGAGTCATATCAACAGCATCTTTTATATAAATAAAATCTCTCATCTGTTCACCGTCTTTGTATTTTGGGTTTGCAGATTTAAATAGTCTAACCTTGCCGGATTTATTAATCTGTTCAAAAGCTTTATGAACAACCGAGCGCATATCTCCTTTATGATATTCATTCGGACCATACACATTAAAATATTTTAATCCTGCTATTTTATTTAACACACCCTTTTTTATAGCCCAAAGATCAAACAGATCTTTGGAATAGCCATACATATTTAATGGCCTAAGGAGATGAATATTCTTTTCATCATCGTCAAAACCGAGAGACCCATCACCATAAGTTGCGGCTGAGGAAGCATAAATGAACCGGGTATTTTGTGTTAAACAATATTCAGCAAGTTTTTTAGAATAATCAAAATTATTTTTTAAAAGAGA
>CAZECH010000038.1:5983-13087 GCA_964510675.1 uncultured Ignavibacteriaceae bacterium | reverse complement strand
AATGTGGAATGCGGAAGGATTATCGAGCGGGGTGTACTTCTATCAACTTCAGGCTGGTGATTTTTTATTAACAAAAAAAATGTGGATGATTAAATAAAATTTTAAACCAAGTATTTAAAGCAACTCCCGGTTTCATTTTGGAACCGGGTTTTTTATTTTAAACTCAATGAAAATCATTTCAAACATGATCGAAGCACACATCTTCTGTATGAAGAAAAACGGAATTGAATTTCTTCTTCTTAAAAGAAATGAAAAAGAGATTTATCCCGGTTTATGGCAAATGGTTACAGGCAAAATCAGGAAAAATGAAAAAGCATATAATGCTGCTTTACGTGAGATTAAAGAAGAAACGGGATTAAAACCAAAAAGATTTTGGGTTGTTCCAAATGTTAATTCATTTTATTCACACGAGAAAAATCATATTTCTTTAATGCCAGTCTTTGCGGCGGAAATAGAATTAAATTCTAAAGTTACGATTTGTAATGAGCATTGTGATTATGGATGGTTCAAACCAAATGAAGCAAAAAAGATGCTCGCCTGGCCTGGACAGAAAAGATCGGTTGACATCATAACAGAATATTTTCTTAAGGAAATTTCTTTCTGGAATTTTGTGGAAATCAAATGAGAGGAATATGGAGTATTGGAATTTGAAACACAATAGTAAATTGACAAATTGTCTAATTGCTAAATTGCTATAAAAAGTTTATTAACAATTAGACAATAAAGCAATTCAGCAATCATAATGACACCAACGATCCATGTTAATGACTAAAGTTTAGCTTTTAGCAGTTTATTATTTATTTTTACAGCATAATTTTTAATACATAACAGGGAGAAACTTTGAGCTTACTTGTTGTTGGTTCTTTAGGATTAGATACTGTCTCAACTCCTTTTGATAAGGTCGAAGAAGCACTTGGCGGTTCTGCTACTTATATATCACTTGCCGCAAGTTATTTCAGTGGTCCAATTAACTTGGTTGGAATTGTAGGGAGTGATTTTCCTAAAGAATATATCCGGCTGATGGAAGAACATAATATAAACCTTGAAGGTCTACAGGTAATAGAAGGAGGAAAAACTTTTCGGTGGGCTGCCAAATATCATTATGATCTTAATGTAAGAGATACCCTGCTTACAGAGTTAAATGTTTTTGAATCATTTAATCCGATTATTCCTGAAAGATTCAGGAAATCAAAATATATTTGTCTCGGTAATATCGATCCTATTTTGCAGATGAGAGTTCTTGATCAGATGTACGATTCTCACTTTGTTGTTTGCGATACAATGAATTATTGGATTGAAGGAATGAAAGATGATCTTTTAAAGCTTCTGAAAAAAGTTAATGTACTTATAATCAATGATAGTGAGGCAAGGCTACTTGCACATGAACCAAATCTTATTAAATCTGCACGTGCAATAAGGAAAATGGGTCCTGAAATTCTTATCATTAAAAAAGGAGAACATGGGGCTTTACTTTTTACAGATGATGTTGTCTTCTCAGCACCAGCTTATCCCTTGGAAATGATAAATGATCCAACAGGAGCCGGCGATTCGTTTGCCGGAGGTTTTGTTGGGTATTTGCACCGCACTCAGGATGTTAGCCCAGAAAGTCTTAGGTGTGCAGTCATCTATGGAAGTACAATGGCTTCTTTCTGCGTTGAGAAATTCAGTACAAAAGGATTAGAAGAACTTTCATATCTCAGGATACAGGATAGATTCAGAGAATTTATGAATCTTTCAAGATTTAATGAAAAAGAGTAGCTTATCAAGGCACGGTCGTTCCGAGACTGATTATTTTTCTCTCGATTTTATAAACGGCAAATGTATCTTTCTCGATCAAACCAAACTTCCTCTAAATGAAATCTATATTGAAACAGAAAGTTATGAAAGGATTGCTGAAGCAATAGAAAAACTTGAAGTAAGAGGTGCCCCTCTTATAGGAATTTCTGCTGCTTATGCTATTACACTATCTTTAAAAAATGTAAAAAAGGAGAACATTAAGAATTCTTTTATAACAGCAATCGAAAGATTAGCAAGAACACGACCAACTGCAGTTAATCTTTTTTATGCTATTGATGAGATGAAAAATGTTTTCGAACAGAATAAAGATTCTGCAAATATTTATGATATACTTTTAAATCGTGCTAAAGAAATTCACAATGAAGATATTGAAAAGTGTAAAAAGATTGGGGTGAATGGATTAAGGATTTTCAAACATAAATCTACAATTCTAACTCATTGCAATACAGGTAAACTTGCTACAGGTGGAGATGGAACTGCCTTCAATGTTATTAAAACAGGATTTGAAAAAGATCTTGTAGAGTTTGTTTATGCAGATGAAACAAGGCCGTTGCTTCAGGGTTTAAGGCTAACATCGTTTGAACTTGAAAAAAATGGAATACCTTTTAAAATTCAAAGTGATTCCTCAGCAGCGACTTTAATGCAGCAAGGGAAAATTGATTTCGTAGTTGTTGGTGCTGATAGAATTGCTTTGAACGGCGACACTGCTAATAAAATAGGTACATACAATCTGGCAATAAGCGCAAACTTTCATAATGTTCCTTTTTATGTGGCTGCTCCTTCAACTACTATAGATAAAAAAACTATCAAGGGGGAGGATATAAAAATTGAATTTAGAAATAAAAATGAATTGCTCAAAGTGAATGACCAGGAAATAGCTCCTGGTGATTATGATGTTTATTCTCCTGCTTTTGATGTAACACCAGCTTATCTTATTACAGGTATAATAACTGAAAAAGATGTTTACTCCTTCCCATATAATTTTTTGAATGAGTGAAATAATAAAAACTGAGGCTGTTGTCCTTAGTAAAATGGATTACCGCGATTCAAGTAATATCCTTTCTCTTTATACACAGGATTTTGGAAAGTTGTCAGCAATTCTGAAAGGTGGAAGAAGTCCTAAATCAAAAAATGGGCGAATTGCTGAACCTTTGAACCATATCCAGGTTATTCTTTATAAAAAAGAAACGAGAGATCTTCAGATTATTTCCGAAGCTAATCTTATCTCATATTTTCCCATATTAAAAGAAGACCTCGAAAAGCTTAAATATTCACTTGCAATACTTGAGCTTGTTAAAAATCTTACACCGGAACACGAAACTAATATAAAGTTGTTCAATGGACTTACAAGAATCCTCTTTCTTATTAACTCATCTAATGAACATCCAAAAATTACTTTTGGACGCTTCTTTTTATTTTTTTTAAAAGAAATTGGTTACGAGATTCAACAGAATAAATGTTCGTCATGTCAAAATAATTTGATAAGCGGTGAATATTTTGGATATAATTTTGAATTGGGTATTTTTTGCAGCCGGTGTTTAAGTAACTTTAGAATTGATTTTAAGATTTCCCAGGAACTTTTTAATTATCTGGTATGTCTAAATCAAAATAAGAAAGCAGATATATTCAAAAGTTTTACTGCAGATAGAGCAATAATTTTTATGGAAAGACATTTAAAATTTCACATTCCCGATTTCACAGGGATTAACTCATTTCATGCACTTAAGTAAGGATTTTTATGTGATTTGATACTGATGCAGAAATGCAGGAAGCATAAAATATTTTAATAAAGATAAAGGAGATAAAAAATGAAATCGAGAAAAGGATTGTATGGTGCATTTGCATTGATCCTTATCGGTATATTGTTCGGTGCAATACTGGTTTCGGGTTTTGGTTTGGTAAGACCAAGTTTTGCAGATATTCATCTTGGTGCTAATGCACCACCCGTTAACCTTGATGCCGATGCTACATCATTCAGCAAAGCTTTTATTGAAGTTGCCGAAAAGGTAACACCTGCCATTGTTCAAATATCAGTCGTTTCTGAAAGAGAGAAACAGGAAGGAGATTTTTTCTTTTTTCCATTTAAAGATATGCCGCAGGAACAAAGAGGCAGCGGAAGTGGAATTATTATTTCTGAGGATGGTTATATCGTAACAAATAATCATGTTGTTGAAAATGCTTCGAAAGTTAATGTTGGACTATTTGATAAACGCACGTTCAGTGCTAAAGTTGTTGGAACTGATCCATTAACCGATCTTGCAGTAATTAAAATAGAAGCTGATAATTTACCGACTGCTTACTTAGGTGATTCAGATAATATGAAAGTCGGGCAGTGGGTAATGGCAATTGGAAACCCGCTTTCTCTTGCATCAACTGTAACAGCAGGTATTGTTAGTGCAATTGGAAGGGGACAATTAAATCTTATCCGTGACAGTTATGGTGTTGAGAATTTTATTCAGACTGATGCAGTTATTAACCCAGGAAACAGTGGTGGCGCTCTGGTGGATTTATCCGGTGCCGTAGTTGGAGTTAATTCCGCTATTGCAACAAGAGGTACAGGAACTTATATAGGATATGGTTTTGCTATTCCAATTAATCTTGCAAAAGCTGTAGCAAAAGATTTAATTGCTCATGGTTCTGTAAGCAGAGGATATATAGGTGTTCTTATTGGAGAGATAGATGATGCAATGGCTAAATCACTTGGTATGGATAAACCGAGGGGAATTATCGTTCAGGATCTTGTTAAAGGTGGTGCAGCTGAAGATGCCGATGTTAAAGTTGGTGATGTTATTCTTAAAATTGATGGAAAAGAAATTAATCAATCTAACCAGTTGCAAAGTTATGTAGCTACTAAAAGTTCGGGTACTGATGTTACCTTAACTCTTTACAGGGATGGAAAAGAAATCCAAAGAAAAGTAACACTTAAAGCCAGAGCTAATGATAGTAAGACAGAACCGGTTATTGATAATTCCGGTAAAGAAAATAATAACGAAAACTCTGCTTCATCAGCTTCATTTGATGATTTAGGAATGAGTGTTAGAAATTTGACAAGCAGAGACAGAGAAAAATATAAAACTGATGAAGGAGTTGTAATTACTGAAGTAAAACAATTCAGCAAAGCAGAGGATCAGCGGCTTTTCCAGGGATTGTTAATTGTGGAAGCTGATAAGAAAAAAATTAACAATGTGGATGATCTTAAAAAGATTTTTGAACAGAAGAAAGGTGCAGCAGTACTGCTTAAACTTCAGGATGCTGAAGGAGTAAATCAGTTCAGGGGAATTGAAATCCCTAAATAAATATTGAAAAATATTTTCCTAAATAACGCCCGATTTACCCGGGCGTTTTTTATATTTAAACTAAAGGTTTAAAATTATGATACGCTTTCTCACAGCCGGTGAATCTCACGGTAAAGCCTTAACAGCTATTATTGAAGGTTTCCCATCAAATCTTAAAATAGATATTGACTTTCTGAATCTTCATTTGAAAAGAAGGCAATCTGGTTACGGCAGGGGATTGAGAATGCAGATTGAATCCGATACTGCCGAAATTCTTTCCGGTGTAAGATTTGGTAAAACACTTGGCTCACCTATCTCATTACTAATTCGAAATAAAGATTGGAATAACTGGACCGACAGGATGAGAATTGAAAGTAAATCTAAGGGGATTGAAAAGATTACAATTCCTCGACCCGGGCATGCCGATTTAGTCGGGATATCTAAATATAATTTTGATGATATAAGAAATTCGATTGAAAGATCAAGTGCAAGAGAAACTGCTGCGAGAGTTGCTGCTGCTACAATTGCAAGAACTTTCCTCGCTCAATTCGGAGTATCAATCGGCAGTTTTGTTGAAAGTATTGGCAGGGTTTATCCTGATAATAATTTTGCTGATAAACTCTTTAATAATAATCTCTCAAAAAATTTCAATGGGTGGAGTTTATCTGAAAAAGCAGATAAAAGCAATGTAAGAGTTCTTAATGCAAACCACGAAAAGAAAATTATTGATAAAATAAAACTAGCTAAGAAAAAAGGCGATACACTTGGAGGTACCTTTTATGTTGTTGCTACAGGCGTGCCGGTTGGACTAGGGACTTTTGTTCATTATGATAAAAAGCTGGATGCAGAAATAGCTCAATCCATTATGTCTATCAATGCAGTTAAAGCAGTTTCAATAGGAACCGGGTTCCAATCCGCAGAACAGTTTGGGTCAGAATCTCATGATGAAATTATTGTTAAAAATGGTGTTCTAACAAGAAAAACAAATCGTGCAGGTGGAATTGAAGGGGGAATATCAACAGGACTTCCGGTAATTGTAAGAGGTGCTATGAAGCCGATTGCAACTTTAATGAGTCCCATTGAAAGTGTTGATTTACAAACCATGAAGATAGTTGATGCAAGACGGGAACGAAGTGATTTCGTAGCTGTTCCTGCTTGTGCTGTAATCGGAGAATCTATGCTTGCCTGGACTTTAGCAGAATTTTTTATAATTAAGTTTGGCGGTGATTCAATTGAAGAGACAAAAGATAATTTTAATAATTACACTAAGAAACTTCACTCAAGAATAAAGAAGAACTTTAGTAAAAAATGATAAATGTTCAGAAATTCACTTTCAATTCCTTTGCAGAGAACACTTATGTTTTGTGGGATGACGCATCTAAAGAAACAGTGATTGTCGATCCTGGTTGTTCAGATACTTATGAAGAAAAAGAACTTGAGAATTTTATATCATCAAACAAGCTTATTGTAAAATATCTTTTTAATACTCATTGCCATATAGATCATATCTTCGGCTGCGGATTTGTTAAGGAGAAATATAAAGTTCCATATTATGCACCTGAAAAAGATGTTATATTGATTGAGCATTTTGATAAGCAAGCTGAATCATGCGGTATTGAAGCAACGATACAACCTCCTTTACCAGATCATTTCATTACTGAAGATTTAAAAATCATCTTAGGAAAAAGTGCACCAAAATTTCTTTTTACGCCTGGACATTCGCCAGGAGAATTTTGCATTTACTTTCCCGAAGAAAAATTTTGCATAACTGGAGATGTTCTTTTTCAGAATAGTATTGGAAGATATGATTTGTGGGGAGGAAATTCTGATACTCTTTTTTATTCAATAAAAACTAAACTATTAATTCTTCCTGATGATACAATTATTTATCCTGGGCATGGAGATGAAAGCACAATTGGTGATGAGAAAAGACTCAACCCTTTTCTTCTTGAGATGGATACAAACTAATTTTAAGTTACTGCAACTTTGAAATCTAGAAAGACAAATTCAGCAATTTGACAATTAAGCAGTT
>CAZECH010000038.1:0-5973 GCA_964510675.1 uncultured Ignavibacteriaceae bacterium | reverse complement strand
CAGAAAAAACCATCTCCGGAAAATCTATTTATTTCTTCTTTTATACTTCATTTTATGGATAGTATTATTTGAGTGGTTACTTCCTGTCAATCATATTCTTCCAAAACCATCAACCGTATTTGAATCGTTCCCATATCTTTGGAACGATTATAAATTACCATTGAACTATTTGTCTACAATTAGTGTTGTATATATTTCTTTATTCCTTTCATATTTTTGTGTAAAGATTTTATCTCCGTATATAAAAGAAAAAGATAATTTTATTTCAACCTTTATTAATTCATTTGAGTGGTTCTCAGAATTTATTCCGGGAATTATTATAGCACTACTTTTAATATTCTGGTTTCCTGAATCTGAATTTGTTGAGTTTATTTTTGCTTTTGCAACAGCTTTTACTTCTCTGATTATAAAATTCCAGAACGAATCTGAAAATGTTAAAGAGGAATATCTCTTTGCAGCTCAATCTTTGGGACTGAGTGAGAAGAAAATAACCCAACTTGTAATCTGGAAAGATGTTCAGCCAAAATTAATGGCTCATATCTTAAATTTTCATTTCTATATTTGGACAGTGCTTATCATATTTGAATTCATAAAAGGCGGTTTAGGTTTAGGTGTAATATTCAGGCAAGCTTTGGAGTATAAGGATCTTTCGGCCATTTTTTCTGTTTTTCTAATAACCGGTTTAACTATTTATTTTGGAAATCTTAGCTTAAGAATTATCAGGAATAAATTTATCAACTGGAATTGAATGAATCAGAATTTCCCTTTACTTAAACTCGAATCAATCGGCAAATCTTTTGCTTCTGAAGCTGGATTAACAATTAGAGTTCTTGAAAATATTAATTTTGATATTCCTGTTTCCAATAAAGGGACAATCACTTCGATTCTCGCCCCATTTGGTTCAGGAAAATCAACCTTGCTAAAAATTATTTCGGGAATAATCGAACAATCAAGTGGGAATATATTTTTTAATAATTCAGACAGGAAAAAAAGAATTCCCCTGATCCCTGAAAAACCTTCTTCATTTCCCTGGTTAAATGTTAAACAAAATATCGAGTTTGGATTGAATCTAACAGAAGAAAAAAAGTACGATAAGCAAGAACTTATTTCTTTAGTTGGCCTAGAAGGATATGAAAATCATTTTCCCGACGATAAAAGTCTGGGATTCAGATTCAGAATTTCTTTGGCAAGAGCTGCGGCTCTAAATCCATCTTTCATTTTAATTGATGATTCATTCAAGCAAATGAATAATGAAAACAGAGAAGAAATTTATAAATTGTTAATTGAAATATCAGTTAAAGAAAAACAAAATTTTATTCTTGCTACAACAAATCTAGTAGAAGCTATTCGACTTTCTGATAGAATTTTTTTAATGAGTAAAAAACCAGCAGAAATCATTCATAGAATAGAAATTGACAAAAAATATTCTTCTGATATACGAAATCACACATCGGAAATATTTACCAAATTTAAATCGGAAATAGAAGAGGCATTCGAATCAGCTCAAACACTTACAACCATAAATTATTCCATTTAATTAGACTTCTGATGGTATAATTGTTGACTAAAGGAAAGGAAATATGCAGGATAAAATAAATGAGCTTCTAAAGAAAAAAGAAGAAGCTAAACTTGGCGGCGGACAAGATAGAATTGAAGCACAGCATGCCAAGGGAAAGTTGACCGCGAGAGAAAGAATTGATTTGTTGGTTGATGAAGGAAGCTTTGAAGAGTTAGATATGTTTGTTATTCACCGTTCAAAGGATTTTGGACTTGAAAAACAACAGTTCCCGGGTGACGGAGTTGTAACAGGAACAGCAAAAATTAATGGAAGACCGGTTGCTTTGTTCAGCCAGGATTTTACGGTTTTTGGTGGTTCTCTTTCAGAAACACATGCTGAAAAGATTGTAAAGATTATGAATTTAGCAATGAAAACAGGAATACCGGTAATTGGATTAAATGATTCTGGTGGTGCAAGGATTCAGGAAGGTGTTATAAGTCTTGGAGGTTATGCTGATATTTTTTTATTAAATACACTTGCTTCAGGGGTAATTCCACAAATTTCTGTTGTACTTGGACCTTGTGCAGGTGGTGCTGTTTATTCACCAGCAATTACTGATTTTATTTTCATGGTTAAAAATACAAGTTATATGTTTGTAACCGGGCCAAATGTGGTAAAAACCGTCACTCATGAAGATGTAAGTTTTGAAGATCTTGGTGGAGCTGAGACTCATGCTTCCAAAAGTGGAGTTTCTCATTTCATTTATGATAATGAAATTGAAACTCTTTCCGGCGTTAGAAAACTAATGAGTTATTTACCATTGAATTTTATGGATAGATCTCCTAAAAAAGAATTTGAGTTAAGTTCTGTTACTCCTGATGAAAAACTCGATACAATAATTCCAGATGCCCCAAATAAACCTTATGATATGAAAGAAATTATAAATCTTTTAGTTGACGATAATGATTTCTTTGAGGTTCATTCTAATTATGCGGAAAACATAATTGTTGGTTTTGGAATGATTGGAGGAAGATCAGTTGGTATTGTAGCTAATCAACCTGAAGTTTTAGCAGGAGTTCTTGATATAAATGCATCTGTTAAAGGTGCCCGTTTTGTAAGATTTTGTGATGCTTTTAATATTCCTCTTTTAGTTTTAGTTGATGTTCCCGGGTTTTTACCTGGAACTGAACAAGAATGGAATGGAATAATTAAACATGGTTCAAAACTTCTTTATGCTTTTTGCGAAGCAACTGTTCCGAAGATTACAATAATTACAAGAAAAGCCTATGGCGGTGCTTATGATGTAATGAATTCTAAACATATTAGAGGGGATTTTAATTATGCTTGGCCTTCTGCAGAAATTGCTGTAATGGGTCCCAAAGGTGCAGTAGAAATCATCTTTAAAAAAGAAATTGAAAAATCACAGGATCCAAAAGTGGAACTGGAAAATAAATTAGATGAATACATAAAAAAATTTGCTAATCCTTACATAGCTGCTGAAAGAGGTTACATAGATGATGTTATTTTACCGAGAGATACAAAAATAAAACTAATTAATTCTTTCAATCTTCTCGATAGTAAAGTAGATAAAAACCCGAGAAAAAAACATGGGAATATTCCCTTATAGTTAACTCTTTAAATAACTATTGGTTAACTAATACATTTAATTTTTTACTTGATAAAACGAAATATGAAACTTATATTGCCGAAACCGAATTCAATAAATATCGGAGATTCTATGAAAAAAATGCCCTTACTATCTTTTGTTATTTTATTAACATCATTATTTATAATGTCATGCAGCTCCGTTAATGAAGTTTCAAATAATGAAGTGAATAATTCTGTTGAAAACACTGATAGGTCTCCAAAAAGTGGAATTGTTGCTGAAATGCTTGAACAAGCCCGTCAGCATTATGTTAAAGCATTGGCTAAACAAGAAAATGGAAATCCCACCGAAGTTGTTAATGGTTATGAGTCATCACTGAGAATTATAAACAATTTAAGTTATTATCCAGGGATTGATCAGAATGAAGCTTACACAGAACTTGAAAACTCGATTATTGAAGATTACAAGAAATATGTTGATGGTTTAACAGAACTTCCAGCCGATGTTTCTTTTGCAGCATTGGAAGAATGGCTTGGTAAAACAATGCCTGAACTCCAGATGACATCGAATGAGAATGGAGAAACTAAACCAATAATAATTCCCGCCGATGTTCCACTTGAAGTAAATGTACACGTTGAACAGTGGATTGAATACTTTACTGGAAAAGGAAGAAAACACATGAATTTGTGGCTTGCTCGTTCAGGAAAGTATTTTCCAATGATGACTAAAATATTAAAGGAAGAAGGTGTCCCTCAGCAACTATTATATTTAAGTATGGTTGAAAGCGGATTAAATTCTGTTGCACGATCCTGGGCAAGTGCTGTTGGTTTATGGCAGTTTATCAAATCAACAGGCAGGCTTTATGGTTTGGAATCAGATTTTTATTATGATGAAAGACGCGATCCTGAAAAATCAACAAGGGCTGCTGCACAACATTTAAGAGATTTATATGATTCTTTAGGTGATTGGTATTTAGCTCTTGCTGCATATAATTCCGGTGAAGGAAGAGTTAAAAAAGCTATGAAGAAAGCTGGAGATAATAATTTCTGGACTATAAGGAAGTACTTACCTAAAGAAACAAGAAGTTATGTTCCCCAATATATTGCTGTTTGTCTTATTGCAATGGATCCACTTAAATATGGTTTCACTGATATCATTTATGAAAAACCACACGATTTTGAAATTTATAATATAAATGAGGCAGTCGATCTTGGATATCTTTCGGGGATTGCTGGAATTGATATTGAAACAATGCGGGAAATGAATTCAGAACTTACTCAATTCTGTACTCCAATGAATTATTCAGGTGGATACCCCCTGAAAATTCCAAAAGGCACTTATAATATTTTTGCAGAAAATCTGCAGAACATCCCTGATGATGCAAGAAGAACCTATCTTGTTCACTCTGTTAAAAAGAATGAAACAATTACAAAGATTGCCAACAAGTATGGAATTACAAAACAGGATCTTGCTGATGCAAATAATATTACAACTAAAACAAAACTTTATGCCGGTGTTGAATTAAAAATTCCAATTGTAAATCCTTATAATAATAACTTTGCACTTAATACAAACACTGAAACTGCTAATGAGGATGGGGAGTATATTTCTCCATATAGTAATCTGAATAAAGATGCCATCATTACAGATAATGAAGAGCCAACTCAAGAAATCCTGGTTGCAAGCAATAATGATAATACTGAGACACCGACAGATAATTCTGTTGTTATTCCTGATGGGATGGTTCCGGTTAATTATCATGTTAAGAAAAATGAGAGCCTACTTGGTATCGCCGATCTCTTTAATGCAAGGGTAAGCGATTTAAGAAACTGGAATAATATTCCTTATACAACCACTATAAAAGTAGGACAAAATCTTGTAATCTATGTTCCTGGAGATAAAAAAGAATTTTATGCAAGCCTTGATACTCAATCACCAATTGAAAAAACAACCACTACTCAGACAACTTTTGAGAAAAATACAACATCATTTGTTTATCATAGAATTAGAAGAGGTGAAACTTTAAGCTCAATTGCAAACAAGTATAATATTTCGGTCTCTTCAATAAGAGAATGGAATGACTTATCCGGCAATAAAATTTATTCCGGCAGAAAGCTGAAGATTTATACAGATAAATCACCTGACTATTACGCTTCAAACGATGATGTATCAACAAACAAAGCTACATTATTTCGTTATCGCGTTAAAAAAGGTGACACAATGAACGGACTTGCACAAAAGTTTGGTGTCCCTTCCGCAATGATTAAAAAATGGAATAATATTTCCGATAATAAATTAATTGCTGGCAAGACATTAAAAATTTATACACATGAAACAGCCAATTCGTTAGGCGACAATACAACTAAATCCTCCTCGAATGTAATCTACCATAAAATAAAAACCGGGGAAACTATTGGCCAAATTGCAGAACTTTACAGGGTTTCTTCATCAAACATAAGAAAGTGGAATGGTTTAAAGAGCAATAAAATAATTGCAGGAAAAACAATAAAAATCTTTTCAGATGCTAATGTATATGATGTTCTGGAAACAAAAACATCAAAAGTAAAAACAGGAAAAACTTATTCTGTAAAGAATGGCGATACACTTTATTCAATTGCTAAACAGCATAATTTGTCGGTTGCAAAGCTTAAGAGCATTAATTCATTATCAGAAAATAAAATAATTGCAGGCCAGATTCTTAAAGTTGATTAATTCATAGATTTTATCTTTCTTTCTCATAGTTCTTAAAAATATTTTTTAATTAGCCGTTAGGGGTGTTCTCCCAAATATTCGGGATAGCTGAGATTAAACCCTAAAACCTGATCTGGATAATACCAGCGTAGGGAAACGGGCTAAAGAATGATTAAAA
>CAZECH010000037.1:0-13339 GCA_964510675.1 uncultured Ignavibacteriaceae bacterium | reverse complement strand
CTTGACAGATTTAATAATGCAATCCAGTATTATTCATCGGCAAGAAAATTTGCTGAAGAATCAGGAAATCCATATCTGCTTACTGATCTTAATCATAAAGTAGCAATTTCATTTTTTAAGCTTGATAGTCTTAATACGGCTGAAAAATATTTTCTCGAAGCATTAAGATTGTCTGAGGAAAATTCAATTCCATACTATCAATCTCTTGTTTCTGTCGATCTTGGTGATTTGCAAAAAGAAAAGAAAGAGTATAAAAACGCTTTAGGAAATATTCATTCAGGTGAAAAAATTGCAAAGCAAAACGGTTTTGATTATTTGCTTGCAAGAGGAAAAATTATTGAAGGAGAGATAGCTGCTGAACATGATGAGTTTAAAAATGCAGAGAACTTATTCAGGGAAACTTTGCTGATCTCACAAAAGTTAAATGAATTTGGATTGCAGGTTGAAGCTAATTATAAGCTGGCAAGACTATTTGATGGAAAAAATTTTAATGAAGCAGCTGAATCATATTATAAAACTGCTATAGGTATTATTGAAGATGTATCACGGCCTCTTTTCCAGGAAGATGAAGTGCAGATATCTTATTTCTCTGTGCAGAAGGAAATTTATGATTCGTTTGCAGAATTCTATCTCAATCAAAACAAGTTTAAAGAAGCATTTGAACTTATTGACAGATCACGTTCCAGGAATATGGTCCAAAACTTAAGCAATTTGAAACTGGAAGTATTGCTACAGGATAAAGAAAAGCTTGAGAAAATTTATGATTATGAATGGATCATTCATTCAGGAATCTATGGAAAGGAAGAAGTTGATTCTGTAAATTATGTATATGATAATCTTAAAAAAATATTAATCGCAGGTAATCCTGAGTTAGAAGAATATCTGAACATCAGAAAAACTTTAACTACAAAGGATATACAAGACAATCTTAATGATAATGAAAATCTTATTTCTTTCTATTCCACTGAAAATAAAACATACATTTTCCTCATAACAAAAAAAGATTTTATACATTTTGAAATAAATGCGGGTAGAGAAGAGCTTTTAAAGCTGGCAAAAAAAATTTCTCCATATTTTAATAAAGATAATCCCACCAGCGACGGTTTTTATAACCAGGATTTATTTTCATTTAATGTAAAAGCTGCTTACAATTTTTATAACAAATTTCTTAAACAGGTATTGAAGGAAATTCCCGAAGGAGATAAGGTAATTGTCTCATCATCAAGTGAACTGGTCTCGCTTCCTTTTGATTTTCTTGTTGCTTCATTTAATGAAGAAAATAGTCCTTATAATTATAAGGATAAAGATTACCTGATTTATCATTACAGTTTTTCCTACACTCCTTCTGCATCTGTTTTTGTTCATCAAAAAAACAATAATCTTAAAAACATTGATAAAATATTAATTGCAGGTAACCCTGAAATAAATACAAGTGATAACCAGTTCGCAGAGCGAAGAGGATTACTTGAAGAATCCGGCGGGTTACCGCGAAATGTTGCTCTGCTTCCCTTAAAATATTCGGGTGAGGAGATTACACAAATAAGTAATATGATAAATGCAGACAGAGTTTTAACGAATAATGATGCAACCGAAACAGGTTTTAAAGAGAATGCCGAGCTTGCAAGAATAATTCATCTTTCTACCCACTCCTTTTTAATTAACAAACAACCGGTTATCTTTTTTTCAAATAACGATGACGAAAAAAACGACGGCTTTCTTGAAGCTGGTGAGATCATTCAATTAAAGCTTAACAGCGATCTTGTTGTATTAAGTTCATGTAATTCCGGTTTGGGAAATATTGATGCATCTGAAGGAATTATAGGAATGACGAAAGCTTTTTTTGAAGCTGGAAGTAAAAGTATTGTGGTTTCTCTGTGGGAGGTTAATGATAAATTTACCTCAGGGTTGATGGCAATTTTTTATGAAAAGCTTAGTGAAGGTTATGATAAGGATGAAGCATTGAGAAAAGCAAAAATAGATTTTATAAAAAAGTATTCACCAAACCCATATTTTTGGGGTGCGTTTGTTTTGTCAGGTAATACTAATAAAATTGATATTGTGAAGGGAAGTAATGCTTTTCTTTATATAACCGGCTTATCATTCATTATTATCTTCTCAGTAATTCTTTTAATAAGGAAAAAAACAAAAGTTAAATTAGTATCCTCTTGATAAAACTTTTTCAAGGTCTGATTTTATCATAAGCTTAACAAGTTCGGTATATTTTGTTTTTGCTTTCCATCCAAGAATTTTTTCTGCTTTAGACGGATCACCTATTAAAAGATCAACTTCTGTAGGCCTGTAGTAATTCGGATCAACTGCAATAACAACATCACCCGTTTTCAGCTTATCAGTTAAAGTAAACCTGGATTTACTGTAAACATCTTTTCCCAATAAATTTTTTGCGAATTCCAGATTAAGGCTTTTAATTATTCCTTTCTCATCTTTTCCCGTTCCCTGCCATTGAATATCTATACCAATTTCCGTAAAAGTAAGTTCAACAAATTCTCTTACTGTACGTGTTTCCCCAGTAGCAAGAACAAAATCATCGGGCTTATTGTGCTGAAGAATCAACCACATCCCCACACAATACTCAGGTGCAAAACCCCAGTCTCTTTTAGCATCAAGATTTCCAAGCAAAAGAACATCCTGAAATCCAGCAGCAATACGAGAAGCAGCACGAGTAATTTTCCGAGAGACAAAAGTTTCGCCTCTTCTTGGAGATTCATGATTGAATAAAATTCCATTCGAAGCAAAAATATTGTAAGCTTCCCTATAATTAACAATTATCCAGTAACCGTAAAGCTTGGCAACACCATAAGGAGAACGTGGATAAAACGGAGTGGTTTCACTCTGGGGAACTTCCTGCACTTTGCCAAACAACTCGCTCGTTGATGCCTGGTAAAATTTAACCTTGCGCAATCCAACTTCCCTGATCGCATCAAGAAAACGAAGTGTGCCGAGTGCATCTACCTGTGCTGTGTAATCCGGAATTTCAAATGAGACTTTAACATGGCTCTGTGCTGCAAGATTATAAATTTCATCAGGCTCAATTTTTTCAAGGATCCTGTTCAGGTTACTTGTATCAACCAGATCACCATAATGCAGAAACATTTTTTTATTTAAAATCTCAACATTATTATAAAGATGATCTATCCTGCCTGTATTAAAAGAACTGCTTCTGCGGATTATACCGTGAACCTCATATCCTTTTTCAAGAAGGAGTTCAGTCAGATAACTTCCATCCTGTCCTGTTATGCCGGTGATTAGTGCTTTCTTCATATTATTTATTAATTTATTTATTAAAACAATGGAACACAGATTTAAAGGATGCAATGAATAAAATCATATTCAAATATGTGACAATCCGTTCTTTCCCCGTTATCTGTGTTCTATTTATTCTTAACGTTATTTAAAAACCAATTATAAGTAAGAACAATTCCTTCTCTTAGATTTGTTTTATATTTCCAGCCAAGCTTGTTTATTCTTGAAACATCCATCAGTTTTCTTGGTGTTCCATCGGGCTTGGATGAATCATAAACGATATCACCTTTATATCCAACAATTGCCGCTATAAGAGCTGCAAGATCAGATATAGTTAAGTCTTCACCTGTTCCGACATTAATTTGTGAGATCCCTTTTTCATAAAGGTCTTTTGCATTAATCCTTTCCATTAAAAAAATAATTGCTTCAGCAAGATCTTGAACATAAAGAAACTCCCTTAACGGTTTCCCGGTTCCCCATAAAGTTACGTTATTTTTCTTTTCCTCTTTTGCTTCGTGAAATTTCCGTATTAAAGCAGGAAGAACATGTGAAGACTGAAGATCAAAATTATCATTAGGCCCATAAAGATTTGTCGGCATCGCAGAATAAAAATTGCAGCTATATTGTTTATAGTAACTTTCGCATAATTTTATTCCTGCAATTTTTGCAATTGCATAAGATTCATTTGTGTATTCAAGATAATCGGAAAGTAAGTATTCTTCTTTAAGCGGCTGAGGTGCCAGCTTAGGATAAATACATGAGCTGCCAAGAAAAATTAATTTCTCAACACCGGTTTGATACGACGAGTGAATTATATTTGCCTCTATCATCAGGTTGTCATAGAGAAATTCCGCACGGTAAGTATTGTTTGCAAGAATGCCGCCTACTTTTGCCGCAGCGATTATAACGATATGTGGTTTTTCTTTTTCAAAAAACCTTTCAACTTCACCTTGCTTTTTAAGATCGAGTTCACGATAGCTTCTGAATAAAAGATTTTTATATCCACCTTTCACCAATTCATGGTAAATAGATGAACCGACCATGCCATTATGTCCAGCAATATAAATTTTCTTATCAAGAATATTATTTACCATTATTACAAGCCATAATAAATCGATAAATACCCTTCTGTTAAATTACTATCAATAAAACTCTTATCAGTCTGTTCAAAGGATGCATTCATAAATTGCAATTCGCCCTTAATAAAAAGTTCGTGAATAAATTCATAGCTAACAGATAAACCAAAATAAGAATAATTTGTCCGCAGACCAAAAAGGAAAGGCGGCTGCGGTTGCTGGGTTAGCTGCTGTACTGCATTTCCGGGCTCACCCTTACGGATGTACTGACCCCAAACAGTTGTCTGCAAGCCTCTTATAAACCTGTAATTTAAAGAAGCATAAAGCTGATCTGCATTATTACCCATCCAGTGTCCAAGGATGTAAGAAGCATTTTGATAAGTAGTCGTAGGGACATAGTGTGTATAAACAAACGGATAAATCTTTGTGTATTCTAAAGTGATTTTTAAATCGTTTATTGGAAGATCGACAACTGAACTGCCAAGAGTAAAACCAAGCTGGTTTCTTTGTTTTTTAGCATCCAAAATACCATTGAGTGTAATTTCATCTATAAATAAAGTACTGTAAAGATGTGTATTTTTTAAATGATCTCTCGAACTAACAGCAAAGAACAATTGTGCATTTGAGCCGGCAGCATTAAAATGTCTGCTTATATAATGATCTGCGAGACGGAAAAACATGAAAGGCATAAGGTAGAGAACTTCTATCTTATCGCTGTAAACAATAGATTCCCCTAATGAAATACTTAATCCCTTTAAAGGAAATATTGTAAGAGAATGAGAAGCAAGATATTTTTCTCTGAAATGAAATCTTTCATTACCCGTTGATGTTAAATAAATATCGCTTGAATCGATAATGTCGGAAGAAAGCCATGCATGAATGTAATCAAAACTCAGCCAACGAACGGGATGAATATTTAATCTTATAAAAGGAAAAGAAGGAGACTTTCTTGATAAGACTAACCTCCCTCCTTCACCATAACCCCATTCAAAAAATTCTTTGCCAATTGTGAAGTTACCCCATGACCAATTTGCAGAAATGGAAGTTTTCACCTCACTATATTCCATTTTATTTTCACTGTACTGGTACATATTAAAATTAGTTCTTGCATTAACACCTGTTATGGAGGTGAACTGTTTAAATTTATCAATTGTTTTCCCACTTTCAGTATTGTCCCTGAAATCAAAACTGAAACCAATATAACTACTTACATAACCGTGAAGATTGATTCCGTTCCAGAAATGAGTTAGTGATTCACCATCTCTTAAACCGGCTTTTACCCCAAGAATCGGACTTATATTAAGCTTAAATAAATCATCATTATAGAAAAAAAACCTGGATCTTTCTTTACTATCCTTTTGAAAAAAACCAATCTTTTTTGAAAGCAAATCTCCTCTTATAAAGCTTAATTCATTTGAATAATCACTTTTATAAAACTCAAGCTCTTCTTTTTCAAGTGAAGTCATGCATTTATCACATTCAGCTTCAAGGAGTTTTTCAGCAATATATTTTCTTGGCAGAGGTTTCACCTGGTCGTTAAATTCAATAATACCTTTCTGAGCAAGACGACTAAGAAATTCATAAACATCTTTATGAAGAGGTTCATATACAACCTGAGCTTTAATGTTGATAAAAATTACCAGGATGAAAAGAAGAATATATTTCATAATTACGCATATATCTTTATAAATTCACTAATCTTCTCAACAACAAAATTAATCTGGTCATTGCTAAGCTCGGGATAAATGGGAAGGGCTAATACTGTATCTGCCAGACTCTCTGAAACCGGGAAGTCACCTTTCTTATAACCAAGGTTTGCAAAACATTCCTGCAAATGAAAGGGAACCGGATAGTATATTTCTGTAGCAATTTCATTTTTTGCTAAAAATTCCTTTAACTCATTTCTTTTTTCAACTCTTATTATATATTGGTTATAAATATGATAATTAACGAGGTTGGATTCTGGATTTTGGGTTTCAGATTTCGAATTGGGTTTGTAAACTGCTTTAGGAAGTAGTACTCTATTTTTATTATCCAAAAATAATTTCCCTTCCTCTTCAGATAATTCTGATTCAATAAAAAGCTTTCGATAAAGCTCAGCATTTTTTCTTCTTGATGCCGACCAAGAATTCAAATGAGGAAGCTTAACATTTATAACAGCTGCCTGAATAGCATCAAGCCGGAAGTTACCACCGATTATTTTATGATAATATTTTTGCTGTCCGCCATGAACCCTGAGAATAAAAAGTTTTTCTGCCAGCTCTTTGTTGTTTGTGGTTACCATGCCTCCATCTCCAAAACAACCAAGATTTTTACTTGGGAAGAATGAGAAGCATCCGATATCGCCAATTGTACCTGCAAATCTCCCATCTTTATATTGAGCTCCAATTGCCTGTGCCGCATCTTCAATTATTTTTATATTATGCTGCGAGGCGATTTGTATTATTGAATCCATATCGCAACTTTGTCCATAGAGATGTACAGGAATAACTGCTTTTGTCCGGGAAGTAATTTTTTTTTCAAAATCTTTCGGATCAATATTGAATGTTACAGGATCAACATCTGTAAAAACAGGTTTGGCATTTAACCTGGATATAACACCGGCAGTTGCGAAAAAAGAGTATGTTGGAACTATAACTTCATCACTAGGTTTAATATCAATTGCCATAAGAGCAATTAATAAAGCATCTGTCCCCGAAGAAACTCCAATTGCATATTTACAACTAAGGTATTCGCAAATATTCTTTTCCATTCTCTCCACTTCTGGACCAAGAATGAAATATTGTGATTCTGCAGTTCTGAGAATTGCTTCATCAATTTCTTTTTTAAGGGATTTGTATTGAGGTTTAAGATCTAAAAGAGGGACTTTCATTTTTATTCATTCCTTTCCGCAAATCAGATTTCAAAATCCTTATCTATATCTTTAAATAATTTTGCTTTAAGGTCTTTATCAGATACAACAGGATTCTCAACTTTCCAATCGATATTAAGAGCAGGATCATTAAAGAGAATTGCTCTTTCATCATTTTTACTATAATAAGCCGTACACCGGTACATAAAAACTGCTTCAGTGGATAAAACTGAAAAGCCATGTGCAAATCCAGGGGGAATCCAAATCATTGTATGATTTTGTTCCGAGAGCTCCTGGGAATAATACTTGCCAAATGTATGTGAATTAAACCTGATATCGAGAGCAACATCTATTATCCTACCCGAAATGACCTGGCATAATTTACCTTGTGCATTATTCCCAACCTGGTAGTGTAATCCCCTGATGGTATCTTTTTTAGATTTTGAAATATTATCCTGGGCAAATTCAACTTTAATTCCAAAATCTTTTAAAAGATCTGCTCTGAAAGCTTCATAAAAATAACCACGTTCATCAGTAAATACTTTGGGCTGAATTACAAGAAGTCCATCGAACCCGGTTTTAACAATTTCCATCAGATTTCTTTCAGCAGTTTTTCAAGATATTCCTTGTAAAGAGAAGAAGGAATTGACCGAATTAATTTTTCAAAATCAGGACGGTCAATAAATCCCATATTAAAAGCTATTTCTTCAAGACAAGCTACTTTCAATCCCTGCCTGTCTTCAATAACACCAAAAAAGTTTGAAGCTTGCAGAAGAGCTTCCGGGGTTCCGGTATCAAGCCAGGCTACACCCCGACCAATTTTAATTACCTGCAGCTTGCCCCGGTTAAGATATTCTTTATTAACATCTGTAATCTCAAGTTCACCTCTTGGAGATGGTTTAAGATTCCTGGCTATCTCACATACTTCATTATTATAGATGTATAAGCCTGGTACAGCAAATTGTGATTTTGGATTTTTCGGTTTCTCTTCTATTGAACGCGCTTTGCCTTCATCATCAAACTCAACGATTCCATAACGCTGCGGGTCTTGTACACGGTATCCGAATATTGTAGCTCCTTTATTTTTTTCCAACGCTTTATAAAAAAAATCGAGGTAACCGTAAAAAATATTATCACCAAGAATTAAAGTTACATTATCCTTGCCGATGAATTCTTCACCAAGAATAAAAGCTTCCGCAATTCCTCTTGGGGCCTCTTGTACTTTATAAGAAATATTAATCCCAAAATGTGAGCCATTCTCAAACAAACGCTGGTAAAGCGGAATTGTTTGTTCATTTGAAATTATAAGAATATCTTTTATCCCGCCCAACATTAGAATTGAAATAGGAAAATAGATAAGAGGCTTATCATAAATTAAAGCAAGCTGCTTACTGTATACTTTAGTTATAGGGTATAAACGCGAGCCTGAACCACCTGCGAGAATTATGCCTTTCATTTCAACAGATATTTGATTACTGATTTAATTTTAAAGGTTAAATATAGTAATAATTAGTAAATGAGGTTTTATGAGAGAAGTTTCTTGAGGCTGAATATAAGAATGAGCAGGATTCGGTACTTCACAAGTCATAATAAATTGCAAATGAAAACTCATTAATGTTGAGTTCACTGAAGAATCCACTTTCCAGTTCTTCTTTTATTTTGCTAAACTGTAATTTGGTTTGAAAATAGAAATCGTGAGTAAATTCATATTTAACATCAATACCGTAATAAGTAAAAAAATTTTTTAATCCGAACAAAAACTCAGGCTGAGGTATCTGATACTGCCTGCCGAAATCTGCACTGCCTTTTCGAATATATTCCAGCCAGAGGCTTGCCTGAAGCCCCCGCCAAAACCTATAATTAAATTTCAAATAAAAAAGGTCGGCATTATGCCCTATCCAGTGCCCCATTAAATAAGAAGAGTTTGTATAAGTTTCTGCAGGAGTGTGATGACCATACACAAAGGGATTTATCTTTGTGTATTCTGAAGTAAATGTTAAGTTTTCAAAAGGCAGACCGGCAACCGATATTCCTAAAGTATATCCCAGCTGCGTTCTTAACCTTTCCGATTTAGAAATACCTTCGATTGAATAGTCATCAAAAAAAATAGTTCCACTTACACCCGGGATAGTTAATTCATCAATAAATAAGGTTCCATATAAGTGAGTATTTTTTATAAAATCCTTTGAACTGACGGAGGCAAATATCTGAGAGTTGGCATCACCGGGTTGATTAACCCCGTTATTTAGAAAAACATCTGCTAGGTAAAAAAACATAATCGGCATCATATAAACTATTTCAAGCTGATCACTGTATACAATAGACTCACCAATCGAAATATCCAAACCCTTAAGAGGAGATATTATTAAACTATGCCAGGCAAAGTATTTATTTCTGTAAATGTTTCTCCTGTACTCAGTGAAGTTTGTTGAATCAATTACATTTGAAGACAACCAGGCATGAAAATAATCGAATGTGAACCAATCGACTGGTTTTAATTCCAATCTTATAAACGGGAAAGAGGGTGCCTTTGAAGATAAAACCAGCTTACCGCTCTCCCCGTATCCATATTCAATAAAATCTTTCCCAGCAGATATGCTTCCCCATGACCAATCGTATGTAAACATTGATTTAACTTCACTGTAATCAAAGTTATTCAGATTATTACTGGTTACTATACCTGTAACAGGTGTAAAACTCTTTTCAATATCCGGGCTCGGACCACTTTCATTATTTAGGCGGAAATCAAAACTGAAGCCCAGTCTGCCAGTGAGATATCCATACATGTACAAACCATTCCAGGAATGACTATTTCTATCCTTCTCAGGGAATGATATTTTATATCCAAGTACCGGGTTTAAATTCAACTTAAAAATGTCACTGCTATAAGAAAATAACCTGAATCTTCCTCCTTCATCGTTGCTTAGATAACTAAGCGTATCCGTATCGTTCATATTCTCTTCAAATCCCTTAAGTTCCCGGTAATAATCCTTCAGGTAAAATTTCAGTTCTTCTTTTTCAAGTTTGGTAAGATCGGAAGTTTTCCCTTCCAATTCTTGCAGCTTTTCAGAAATATACTTTCTTGAGACAGGCTTAATAAGATCACTGTATTCTATTATACCTTTTTGGCTTAATCTGCTTAAATAGTCATATATATCTTTATGTATAGGCTCAAAAACAACCTGACTAAAAAGAGTATTTGTAAATAAAAAAATAACTGCTGCAAATTTCTTCATAAGCATTTTGAATTATTATATTCCATACATAAAAGATATTCCGAAAGAATGGTTAACTCCCCATTTGAAAACAGGTGTCCTCAGCTGTTCTTCATCGCTTATATCTAAATATTGATAAAAAAGACGGGCGAAGAGCAACCGGAAAATTTCATACTCAGCTTCAATACCAAGTTTGCCCATATTAAGCCTCGGACCATAAAGAACAGAAGGATAAGGGAGCTGGTATTGTTGTTCCGGCAGTTCAGTTTGACCTTTCCTTGTATATTCTGCACAAAGATTAATCATTAATCCTCTTAGTATCCATTGTTTATAAGAAAAGTAAAATTGGTCCGCATTACTTCCTATCCAGTGCCCAAGCTGGTAACCATGGTTTGTATACAACTGAATATTATCAGAATTCATATAAACAAACGGATTTAAGCGGGTATACTCAAGAACAAGTTCAGAATTTTCTATAAGCGGTTCAACAAAATTCACCCCTATAGTAAAACCAACCGATGATAAATTACCACCTTCAAGAAGATTTGTAAGTGAAAGCTCATCGATAAATAATGTGCTGTAAAGTTTTGCACGGAGAGGGTAATATTTATAAACAACATTTGCGAAAACCTGTGCATTGTCTCCTGAGCTGCTTCCCGAGTTATAATGATCCGCTAACCTGAAAAAGAGAACAGGAATTAAATAAATAGGTTCAATCTTGTCACTGTAAATAACAGATTCGCCGATTGAAAAACTGAAATTTTCAATAGGGTAAAGTGAAATGATATGTGAAGCTATAAATTTATTAATCTGCGAATAACTTTCTCTATTCTCTACAAGAGTTTCTCTTATTGAACTGCTGTCAACCACTCCCGAATAAAGCCAACCGTGAAAATACTGGAACTGAAGCCATTTGACTGGAGAAAAAATTAATCTTATAAACGGAAACGATGGGGCTTTATTGCTTAAGATGAGCTGACCGTTCCTTCCGCTTCCCCATTCAATATAATCCTTGCCGAAATCTATGCTGCCCGATTTCCATGAAAATGATATCATGCCTCTTACACTGCTGTAATCATAACTGTTTTTCTTAACTTGATGAAGAACAACACCGGGTTCGGGACTAACCCTTTTGGCAGTGTCTATTGTTCTCCCTGATTCCTCATTATCTCTGAAGTAAAAATTGTAGCCGAAGTTATCATAATAGCCAGAGAATTTTAACCCGTTAAACCTATGTTTAAAATCCTCCTTATATTGCCTTTTGAAAGTAAAACCCAATACAGGGTCTACCGTAAATGAAAAATCTTTTTCTCTATAAAGAAAAGGTCTGAATCCTGCTTCTTCATCATCTTTGAAAAAAACAGTTCGTTTCTCTTCAGAGCTATTAATGATCTGAATCTCAGGGTAATAATCTCTTTTAAAATAAATTAGCTCCTCTTTTTCAACTGATGAAAGACGATTAATCTTTCCCTCAGCTGCAAGAAGTTTTTCCGCTATCAGTTTTCTTGGAACAGGACGAAGTTCATCATTAAAAGTAATAATACCTTTTACCGAAAGCCTGTTAAGAAAATTGTAAACCGATGATGATGCGGGTTCAAAGATAACCTGGGCAAAGAGGAATCCCGGGATAAATATAAAGAACAGAATTTTTTTTAGCATCTTATTGAGAGATGAGAAGGTGAATAAGAACAACAACCGGTATTGCAAAGGAGAGATAGAAAAGAGCCGGCTGATATCTTACACGGAGGATAACAAATACTTTGTAAAAAATGTAAAGAAGAAAACTATGTAAAAGAACAAGGTTTGAATTTGAAAATTGTTTTGTAGGAAGAAGATTAGATGATACCGAAATAAGCACTATAAAAACAAGTATAATAAGATCGATACCGGAAAACAGTGGTACTCTTTTTTTCATAATCTTTTCCCTGAAGAAAAAGAAAAAGACAACACTTGGCAGCAGTAAATAAATCATCAGGTTGCTTGAGCTTACTTTAAAAATATCCGATACATCGAACAGCCAGTTAATCTGCTCTGTATAATTGCTGTATAAAAGGAAAAGCATAAGGTTGAAGAACACTAGAATATCATTGAAGTACCTGTTCTTCTGATAATTAAAAATGCTGTAAACAAAAAGAATGGCCACAAAAAGTATTGACAGCAAAATAATAAGATTGCTGGTATCCGATTTTATTGGTGCAAGACCGATAAGCAATGATATTGACAGAATTGCAATAAAAGGAATAATAAATTTCGTATAGATATTTATAAACATCTGGGGAAACTTATGATACATCATTTTTAATCCATCGGGATAAACAGGTTTCCTTAAAATCCTGATAACATAATGAATTAAAAAAAGCGGAATTGAAGATAAACAGAATATAATAATTGCTACATTTTTGTCTCCTTCCAGGTAATAAAGAGAAACGGAGGCAAAAAAAAGTGCTATACTCTCAATAATAAATACGGTTATTTTTTGATTCGGTATTTTGCTAAGAATAATATGATGTATGTGAGACAAATCGGCAATAAAAGGATTTCGATTGTTCAGAAGCCTGATAAACATTACTTTGATAGTATCCACAGCAGGAACTGCAAGAAGAATAACCGGGAAAGTTAAATCAACTGTATGTTCTGAAATATTTGTTGAAGCTATAATGGTTGCAGTAACTAAGAAAAATCCCAGTACATATGCCCCTGTATTGCCGAGAAAAATTCTTGCGGGGTACGCATTAAATTTAAGAAATCCTAGAAGAGCACCCATAAGACTTGATGACAGAACAAGAAGGAATTTATTTCCCGTGTTAAACCCGACAAGAAAAGTTACAAAGATGACCATCAAAGAAAATCCACTTACAAGACCATCAAGCCCATCCAGAAGGTTAATAGAATTAATAACCCCCACAACAAAAAGAATCAGCAAGAGATAATTAAAA
>CAZECH010000036.1:0-13439 GCA_964510675.1 uncultured Ignavibacteriaceae bacterium | reverse complement strand
AAAGTTTAAATTCTAAAGTTCCCACATCGAGTTTGGAAATGAGTCAAAACAATCTTGTAATTAGTAGAGTTTACTCCGTTTCTGTATATAACAGAAAAGAGCTTTATCGAAAGGAGTAGAAGTTTCTAATAGATTATACTCGATATTAGCGTTAAGGCATTCCGACTTAATCCTTCCGATGAAATCATTCATTGCTTCCCTGTAAGATTTCTGAATCTGATACGGCTGGGTTGTTATTTCATCTGAAGTTTCCAGATCTTTAAATATTGCGTCTTTCCCAAAAGCAAAACTTCTTTCAACAGGATCGAGAACCTGGAAAACAATTACTTCATGTTTCCTGTACCTGAAATGTCTTAACGCCTTAATAATCTTATCAACATCATCAAAAAAATCCGAAACAATAATTACTAGTCCCCTTCTTTTAATTTTCTCAGCAATTTCATTTAAACATTCTGCTGTATTTGTCTTTTCAGATGGAGTAATTACAGAAAGGTTTTTCAACATCTCATGCAAATATGCTTTCGACATTTTTGGTGGAAAGTATTTTATGATCTTATCTGAATATAATGCCAAACCAACAGCATCCTGTTGTTTAATCATCAAGTAAGAAAATGCGGCAACAAGTGTTGAAGCATAATGAATTTTTTTTACATTCTTTTCATATCCAAAATTCATTGAGTTACTGATATCCAGAAGTATGTAGCTTTTAAGATTAGTTTCTTCCTCATATTGCTTGATAAAAAATTTTTCTGTTTTGCCATACACTTTCCAGTCAATATCTTTTAAACCATCCCCCTGCATATAAGGTCTGTGTTGTGTAAACTCAACACTAAATCCATGATAAGGACTCTTATGAAGACCGACCATAAATCCTTCAACGATAAGTCTTGCGCGAAGCTCAAGCGAATTTAATTTGGAAATTATCGAAGGGTCTAAAAACTTTCTATAATCCCTGGAAGGAATATCCATTTATTTTCCCGTCACAATTTTCTTTTCCAGAATTTCTTTAGCTGGTATTCCCATATTTTCTATTTCCGCTTTTGCAGAAGCTGCAAGTTCATTATCGGGAAACTTTTCTAAAAAAAGCCGATAGGTTTCAGTTGCCTCTTCATATTTTCTAACAGGATCATTAGCCAGTAAAAATCCAGACATAAAGAGTGAATAAGCGGCGAGATCATTATCGGGATATTTATCATAAAGTTTCTTATACGTTGCTGCTGCCTTTATATACGATTCCATCTCTGAAAGGTTTTTAATCTGCCTATTCTGATATATGAGAGCTAATTCATTTAAAGCTTTGGGTGCTAAATCAGTTTCGGGATATTTAGTATAAAGTTCATTATAAATTTTAACGGATTTATCTATAGATTCATTCTCAGGAATATCTTTTAGTCGCCAGTTTTGATAAATCCTGCCAAGCTCCCACAAAGCACCGGGTATTAGGTTACTTTCAGGATATTCTTCTATTAAGGATTGATATGCTTCTACAGCAGTAGTGAAATTTTCTTCTTTCAGACTTTGTTCTGCTTTATTCAAATAATCTTTATCAGTTAGGTTTTGGCAGCTCGATAAGAAAATTGCCAAAGCAAGCAAATTTAAAATAAATTTCATTTAATTGACCATTTAATTGTTTTAAAGCGGATGTTAAATTATATAATTAGATATGAAGTAGCAATGCAGTAAAATTCAAAAAAAAAGCAGGACAATATGACCGGCTTTATAAGTACAGAATATTCTTACTTGGTAAGAATCATTTTCTTTGTTGAATTGAAATTTGTTCCATCAATTCCGGTAGCCTCAAGTGTGTAGAAGTATACGCCACTGTTTATGCCTGATGCATTAAAGTCCAGGCTATGAACACCGGTACTCAGGTTTCCATTAATTAAAGTGATTACTTCCTGACCAAGTACATCAAATATTTTCAAAGTAACTTTAGAATCTGATGCGATACTAAAGTCAATCTTTGTATTTGGATTAAATGGATTAGGATAGTTTTGGTTTAAAGAATAAGTTGTTGGATTAAGTTCAGCATTAACTTCGCTGGAGTAGCTGACTGTCCCATCAAAATCGATTTGTTTTAACCTGTATGTGTATGATCCTGATGTTACACTGTTATCAATAAAATTATAGTTTTTGGCTTCTGTTGTTGTTCCGAATCCAGCAACAAAGCCTACTTTGGTGTATTGTTGATCTATCTGTTTTCTTTCAATGTCAAAGCCATAATTATTTGTTTCAGTTGCTGTCTGCCAGTTAAGTTTAATACCATTACCCGCTGAATAAGCTGTGAATGAAGTTAGATCAACAGGGATAACATCAGTAGCAAATACAGTAAAGTTATCAATAGCCCAATGCCATGAAAAATCACCATAATACACCAATCTAAATCTTACGTCACTTTGGAGACCAGCCAATGAAGAAATATCCTGATTTACATGTTCTGCCGGGGCATCGGCTAACCGTAAAAATGTTTCAGTCCAGGTTAATCCGCCATCAACACTTACATCAACGCGTGCCGTATCCGGAGGTGTGGGAGCTGAAAACACTTCAAAATCAGAATCAAATTCAATCCAAACGGTCTGATATTGACTTAAATCTATTGAGAAATTACCATTTAAATAAACATTCATTAATGCACCACAAGCATCAGAACTAGCAAAAGCATAATTAGCAAATGCAGTCCCAGGAAAACCTGGTAAATCCCAATCACTAAAAGGAATATTCCCTAAAGCAAATCCCCAGTCACAAATGTCATTTGGTGTTATTGCGTTCCAATTAGTAAAACCATTTTCAAAATCATCATAGAATATGGCATCATCATTAGAATCTCGTTCTGTTGCAAAAGCCCAGTTTGAACTAGTATCACTGCACTCTGCTCCTTCCCAGGTAATAATCCTCCAATAATAAATAGTCATATAGTCAAGACTTGGAAGATTATAACTTGTCAAAAGAGTTGTTGAATTACCAGCAACAATGCTCAAGTTATTTGGATCAGTCCCAAACCACACTTCCGTTCCAACAGCTTCACCACTATTGGTCCATGTTAATTGTGAAACGGAAACAGGTACGTTTGCAGCATAATTATCGGGTGAAGGAGAAGCTGCATTTTCAACTATACAAGCAGCTTCATCGGTAACAACAATCTTATCAAGACTATACTGTGCACCATCTACACCTACATATTCGAATGCAACTTTTAAATCTGATTGTCCGGCATAAGCACTAATATCTAAAATTACTTCATACCATACAAAGCTAGTAAAAACTCCAAAATCATTTTCTATCCAGATATCTGTCCAAGTTGTACCGCCATCTGAGCTGATTTTTACGAACATATCTCCGTTATCATTAGGATCAACATGCCAGAAATAGCTTGTTGAAAATGTAAAACTCAGTGTTCCATTTGTTGCTGAAGCAAGACTGAAAGAAGGTGAGATTAACCACTCATCCTGTGGAACTAATGCAGGATCATATTCAAGTGTAGCATTATATACTCCCTCATATGGTGAAAAATTATCAATGTACCAGGTAAAAGCAGAATTAGTTATAGTATGAGTCCAACCTGTAGGAGGGATAGCACCAGATTCAAATCCCTCATTTAAAAGTTCTGATTCTATAACACTAGCAGGTATTGGAGTCCAATTCGGTTTCAATCCAAAAATGCTTTTTGCATTTACCTCTTTCTCTTTGATCTTATTCTGAGAAATAGAAGATGAAACAAAAAAAAGCGATATAAAAAGAAGCACAAAAAGAATTGTTTGATTTATTTTCATAATACCCTCTGTATTATTATTTGTAATTGATATTTGATTAAGGATTATTTTAGCTAAGAAAGTTTTTCAGTTAAGTGCCACGAGAATTTCTATAATGTAACTTTAAGTAAAATACATCTGCGATGCAAGAAAGATCTGACTAGATGGAAATCCTTTTATTTTTGTCAAGAGATTCTTTCTCTAATCTTTTTTTGTAGTTAATCATTTTCTCTAGAAGATTCTGATCACCCACAGCTAAAATCTGTATGGCAAGCAACCCTGCATTCTTAGCCTGGTTAATTCCAACAGTTGCAACAGGTACTCCCGCAGGCATCTGAACAATTGATAAAAGAGAATCAAGTCCATCCAAGGATTTTGCTTTAACAGGAACTCCTATAACCGGTAATGGGAAATATGCCGCAGTAACTCCCGGTAAATGAGCAGCTCCTCCAGCGCCAGCTATTATTATTTTAATTCCTTTACCAGGTGCAGTAATTGCATATTCTGATAAATATGTGGGCGACCTGTGAGCAGATATAATTTTCATTTCATATTTAATATCAAACTCATCAAGAATATCCGCAGCCTCCTTCATAATATTAAGATCGGAATCGCTCCCCATTATAATTCCAACTATAGGTTTTTCTGCTGACATAAGAAATTCCTTTTAATTAATACTAAAAATATTTATACACATACTGAATTACTCCCATCTGCAAACCTCTGCCATCATATTTAATTTCTTCAACTATATTTTTTTTATCATCATACCTGAAAATATATTTATTAATCAAATCGCCATTCTCATCATAAGTTTTTGATTCTGTTTTTAAATCATTATTAAATTCATTTTCTATATTATAAATTTTTGTATTTGTAGTCGAGAACCATTCTTCTTCAATTAAATTTCCTTCCCTGTCATAAGAATAAATATAATATTCCTCAGGAACACCGGAAGAATTAAATCTTTTAGCTTTGGTTTTATTTCCATACTCATTGTATTCATAAGTAAAATAATTAGTCATCTCCCCTTTTGAATTATTCCTTGCAGTTTTAATTCTGAATCGGTTTTTATCATAATCATAGGAATATTTATATTCAATTTTTCCCTGGGAGTCATAGACAATTGTCTCAATCAATAATCCATCACTATTAAATGTTTGTGTAGATAATTTTTGGTTCTTAATTGGCTTACCTTCGGCATTAAGATTGAAATTTATTTTCTCAATAGATTTGATCTTTAATGATTTTATATATTCTCTTTCTAACAGTTCAATATTCTTTACTGTCTTAATAGTTTTTTCTTCATACCTTACTTTTTCTTCTTTTTTAGTTTCTACTGAGGAAGTACAACCTTGTGAAACAATTATTAATCCGATAATAAAACAACAAAGAATATTATTATAATACTTTGTCATCTTTAACTTCAATCCCATTTTGAAAAAATTTTTCTGATAGAATATTCCCCTGCTCATCATAAGTGGTTGATTTGCCTTCTCTCAATCCATCCTTGTAAACTGCTGTTTCTCTTAGTCTACCTGAAGGGTAATACCAGACCCATTCGCCATCTACAAGATCATTTTTAAAGTTCCCCTGTGATTCAATCTTTCCATCCTGGAAATAATATTTCCATAAACCCTCATTTTTATTTTCCCTGAGACTCCCCTCAACTTCCACTCTACCATTTGAACCGAATATTTTCATTGATCCGTTCTTCTTCCCGTGCAATACCTCGTATTCAATTTTCTTATCCCCAACTTTCCCGGATTTTAAACCTGTGAACACTTTACCCGAATCATCAAGGATGAGCGAATCAAATTTAATTTCTTGTTTTTCTTTTTTTGGTGATTCTGAGCAGGATGACAGAAACATAATTAATAAAAAGAAAGAAGACCGTATGATCTTCTTCAAAAATTTAAAGTAAAAAATCCAACTATAATGTTTAAACATTTTAAGTTTATTAATGTTGAGACATCTCCTGTTTTATTTTATCATAAGTCAAGAGAAGTTTTTGTTTAGTCTGCATAAGTTCCTGCGATATTACTTTTACTTCTCCAAGTACGGGCATAAAATTAGTATCGCCATTCCACCTTGGTACAACATGAAAATGAATATGATCATCTATTCCAGCACCCGCACATTTACCTATGTTTGTCCCTACATTATAACCTTCCGGCCCAATTGAAAGGCTGAGAGCTTTAATGGCTAGCTTCAGCTTTTCCATCACTTCAGAATTTTCTTCAGGAGTCAGCAATCCAAGTTCACTTTTATGTGCAAAAGGAATAATCATCATGTGTCCATTATTATATGGATAAAGATTGAGAATAGTGAATGTAAACTCACCTTTCTCTATCAGCAAATTAGACAAATCATTTGGATCTTCATTTCCAAGTTCACACAATATACATTGATCTTTCTTTTCTTTGTTAAGAAACGAATCAATATACTGTGAGCGCCAGGGTGACCAGAGTCTATTCATTTACTTTAATTAAAAGCTTTAAATTACAAATTGTTGCAATTCTTGTCCCATCATCTCAATTCTCATCCATTTACCTCTTACTTCTTTAATGAGCTTCTTCTCTCGATTTATTATACTCATCAATGATTTTCTGTTCAACTTCTTTCGGTACTTCTTCATAGTATGCAAATTTTCTTTTATAATTTCCTCTTCCTTGAGTCAAACTCCTGAGTGTGGAAGAATATTTATATAATTCGGCAAGAGGTACATTAGCTTTAATTTTTTGAAATCGTCCGTCAGAATCCATTCCCAGGATTTTTCCCCTTCTGCTTGAAATGTCTCCCATTACATCTCCCATATACTCTTCAGGAACTATTACTCCAACTTCATAAATTGGTTCTAGAAGACAAGGTTTTGCAACAAGAAAACCTTTTTTAAAACATTGTGCAGCAGCTAATTTGAAAGACATTTCATCAGAGTCAACAGTATGATATGATCCATCAAATAAAGTAACTCTGACATCCACAACTTTATTTCCTGATATTACGCCTTTGTCCAATGAATCAATAATTCCTTTTTCAACAGCAGGAATAAATCTACCTGGCACTACACCACCAACAATTGCATCAACAAATTCAAATCCTTTGCCTCTTTGTAAAGGTTCCATTTTAAAGTAAACATGACCAAACTGCCCCCGGCCACCAGATTGTTTTTTATGTTTGTATTCAACTTCATCAACCTTACCTTTTATTGTTTCACGGTAAGGAACTCTTGGTTCGATTAAATCAACATCAACACCATATCTTTCTTTTAATCTTTTAACAGCAAGTGATAGTTGCAATTCTCCCTGTCCCGAAATTATGGTTTGGGAAATTTCAGGATCAAACCTAACGCTGAAGGACGGATCTTCTTCATGTAAAGTATGCAAACCAGAAGCAATTTTATCTTCATCACCCTTTGCTTTAGGAACTATTGCACCTCTGATTACATCTTCAGGAAATTCAATCGGCTTAATAGTAACCGGAAGATTTTTTGAAGCGAGAGTATTGTTGGTGTGTGTATCCTTTAACTTAACCACGGAGCCCAAATCTCCGGCGGTAAGATTTGGAACTTCTTTCCTATTATGTCCATTTAAAATTGAAAGCTGACTTAATCTCTCGGTTTTATTATTGTTTTCATTTATTAAATCCAAACCGGGATGAACCTTTCCTGAAAAAACTTTGAAGAGTGATAATTCTCCAACATGCTGTTCAGAAATAGTTTTAAAAATAAATAGTACCGGTTCACCTGATGGATCTGGTTTAAGCAAAACTTTTTTATCTGAGTTAGCATAAGAAACTTCTTCTCCTCCTTTATCAGCAGGAGAAGGGAAATATTTTGCAGCAAAATCAAGAAAATTATTTATACCAACCGCTTTGGAAGCAGATATTGCAAAAACAGGACTGAGATTTCTTTTAATTAAAGCTAATTTTATTCCCTCATTCAAGTCGTCATCAGAAAGTGTACCTTGTTCAAAAAATTTATTCATTAACTCTTCAGTGGTTTCTGCAACCTTCTCAATCAGTTCAGTTCTATAGCTTTCAGCTTTTCCTTTAAGGTCTATCGGAATTTCTGTCTCTGTAACTTTTCTGCTTCCCGCATCACCATAAGTATAGGCTTTCATCTTCAAGACATCAATTACAGTACTAAAATTCAATCCCTCTGTTTGCGGAAAAGTAATGATTATAGCTCCTGAAGATAGTCTCTCCTTTGTAAGTTTTTCAGTTTGTTCAAAAGTTGAATGCTCATTATCTACTTTGTTAATAATAACTGCAGATGGGAGTCTGAATTCATCAATAAATTGTCCCGTTGTTTCCGAACCGACTTCAACACCTTCAGCAGATTTTAATACCATAACAGCAGTATCGCAAACCCTCATTGAGGCTTTAACTTCCCCTATAAAATCAGAATATCCAGGTGTATCAAGAATATTAATTTTAGTATTGTTCCATTCGAGATGAAGTAACGAAGTTGAGATTGAGATTTTTTTTTCTATTTCGTTTGGGGTATAATCGGAAATTGTACTGCCCTCTATTGTAGTTCCAATCCTGTTTATTTCATGAGCTGTATATAAAAAAATTTCGGACAGGGAAGTTTTTCCACTTCCACTATGTCCGATAAACGCAATATTTCTGATGGAATCCGGTCCATATTCTTTCACGAGTTAGCCTCCTAAAGTTCAAAGGTGAGTTTAAATATGTTAACGACTGTTTTTTCTGAAGGTGTTCCAAAAAGTATTAACTCCATTAGCAAGTGCGGAGAGGTTTTTAATCAATCCAGATACAGAACCTTCAAAACCTCCCCTTAATTTTTCTTCAAGTTCTAAAATAGTATCTACTCTTCCTTTTACAGAATACATTATTTTTTTTGCAGTTTGCACAGGTTCAGTTAAATCTTCTGACAATCTTCCGAATTTTTCACTTAATTCAGTAGTTGAAATGATAAGTGGTTCAATTTGTTCGGAAAGTCTGTTGAAATTGTTTTTCATTTCTTCAAAAGACTTTGTAATTCTTTTGAGATAAAAAATAAGAGCCACACATAAACAAGTAGCGGCAATAAGTAAAAGAATTGTGAAAATACTAACAGTATCCATATATTTTAGGAATTCTTTGATTCTTTGTATGCATCAACTCCGGCTTTAAAAGCAGTTTTAAGCTTGTCTGTTTCATCTTCAACAACTTTTTTCCCTGTTTGGAAAGCACTGCCTGTTTTTGTTTTTGCATCCGTAAAAATGCGTTCAGCATCTTTTAACAATTCATCAGATTTTGCTTTGGCATCGGTGATAATCCTTTCGGATCTTTTCTTACCTTCATTTATAAGATCTTTAGCTTTAGTCTTTGCATCTGAAATATATCTTTCTGCATCATCAATATATTCATCAGACTTTAATTTAATATCTTTTCTCAATTCCTTACCGCTCTTTGGAGCAAAAAGAAGTCCTAAAGCTGCACCAATAGCTCCACCAGTCAACAATCCAATCAATAAACCTTTTCCAAAATTTTTTTCACTTGCCATTTTATTCTCCTTTTTATTATGTCATTTATACGTTTTTAATATAACAACACACATTACGAAAATCAAGGAACATAGTTCCTAACTGCTTTAAGTATCGATAATTGTATCACATATTACTAACAATTGCTTGTGCAAATTCAGAAGTCTTTACTTCTGTTGCTCCTTTCATCTGTCTTGCAAAATCATAAGTTACAATTTTAGATTTAATTGTTTTCTTTAGTGCATTTTCAATTAATCTACCTGCTTTTTTCCAGCCAATATATTCAAACATCATAACACCGGATAGTATTACAGAGCCGGGATTTACTTTATCCATTCCTGCATATTTTGGAGCTGTACCATGTGTCGCTTCAAATATAGCTGTAGAGTAACTAATGTTTGCACCGGGAGCCATTCCAAGTCCGCCGACTTGTGCCGCAGCAGCATCCGAGATATAATCTCCATTGAGATTTGGTGTAGCTAAAACATCATACTCATCCGGTCTTAACAGCAACTGCTGAAACATACTATCGGCAATCCTGTCTTTAATAAGAATTTTACCTTCAGGCATTTTACCATTATATTCTTTCCATAATTCATCTTCAGTTACAATCTTATTCCTAAATTCTGTTTTTGCAAGTTTGTAACCCCATTCTTTAAATGCGCCTTCGGTAAATTTCATAATATTACCTTTATGAACAAAGATAACACTTTTACTTTTATTACTTATTGCATATTCAATTGCTTTCTTCACGAGTCTTGCAGAACCAAATTCACTCATCGGTTTTATACCAATCCCGGATAGAGTTCTTATATTCTTATCAAACTTTTTATTTATATAATTGATTAATTGTTCAGCTTCATCAGTACCTGATTTAAATTCAATGCCGGAATAAACATCTTCTGTATTTTCACGGAATAAAACTATGTCCAGTTTTTGAGGAGTTTTCATAGGGCTTGGAACACCTGCATAATATTTTACAGGACGCACACAAGCATAAAGATCAAGGAGTTGCCTCAGAGCAACATTCAAGCTTCTGATGCCGCCACCAATTGGAGTTGTCAAAGGTCCTTTAATTGCAACAATATATTCTCTTATTGCATCAACAGTTTCTTCAGGAAGCCATTTCTTTTTACCGTAAACATACAATGCTTTTTCACCTGCATATATTTCCATCCATGCAATTTTCTTTTTACCATCATAAGCTTTTTTAACTGCTTCATCAAAAACTAATTTGGATGCTTTCCAAATATCGGGTCCTGTACCATCACCTTCTATAAAAGCAATTATAGGATTATCGGGTACTTTTAATTTTCCATCTGCTGTTGTTATTTTTTCTCCATCCTGAGGAATTACAATTTTTTTAAACGTTCCCATTCATATCTCCATATTTACTGATTTGAAGTTGTTTCGAGTGGAATCTTTCCGAATTTTATTTGATATAAAGTTAAGCTTAGTAAGCCTACTAAAACTGCAAACCATAAAGTGACTACTCTAATAATAAAAGTTGAAGCAACTGCAATTTCTTTTGAATAGCCTTTTTGAATTACCAAAAAAGTCAATGAACCTTCAGTGGCTCCTAATCCGCCTGGCAACATTGTTAATGCACCTACTATTGTTGCAAATGCATAAGCAAAAGATGCCCAAAACAATCCAAGTTCTACTCCAAAATTACTTAGAATTAAATGATATCCCAAACATTCAAAAAACCATCCAACAGCACTAAGCAACAGCATTAAAACAAGCGGCTTCAGTCGTAGCATCTTGTAAGAACTTTCATAAGCATTATGAAAACTGACTATATGCTTAGCAAGAAATTTAAATTTTTCAAGAAAATTTATAAGCGGTATTGCAAGCTTTTTATTGCTTAACACAAAAATAATAACCAGGAATAAAATTCCGGTGCCAACCGATATTTCTTTTCCAAATTTAAAAAAATATGCACCAATAATTGCGATGATAATTAATGAAATAAAATCAGTGAGTCTCTCCAGAAGAACAATAGGTGCTGTTTTGCTTACGGAAGTTCCGGTTACTTCTTTTACCAAGTATGATTTTAAAACTTCTCCCATTTTTCCCGGGGTAATACTCATTACTAAACCAGATAAAAAAATGGAGATTGAATCAGGTATTTTAATTTTAACATCAAGAAGTGAGAGATAATATTGCCACTTAAGGAACCTGGAGAGATAATTAAAAAGAGTTAAACCAATGATAACCGGTAACCACAGCCAATTAAATTTTTTAAAAGCAAAAATAAGTTGTCCGAATTCGGCATAAATAGTGAAACCGAGATAAAATAATGCAGCTAATGCAATAGAGAAAAGAAGTTTTTTTCTGATCTTTTTAAGCAACTAAATCACCTTTAATAAAGTAGTGTAAACCTTAGTGAGTGGTAAACCAACTACATTATAATAACAACCATTAATCTTTTTTATGAATACAGCTCCAAAATCATCCTGGATTCCATAAGCGCCGGCTTTATCCATTGGGCTTCCGGTTTCAATATAATCTTTTATTTCTTTTAAGTTTAATTCTCTGAAAGTAACCAATGTTTTTTCGTAATCTGTTATGACAATATTTTTTTCAACATTGTTGATACAAAACCCTGTGTAAACAATATGAGTTTTCCCGCTAAGATTTCTTAATATTTTTTCTGCATCTTTTTTATTTACAGGTTTTCCAATTATTTTTTTATCAAGGACAACAATTGTATCGGCAGTTATAATAATTCCTTTTTGAATTCTTTTTTTTGCTTCAATCATTTTTTCTAAAGACAACCTCTTTACTGCTTTAACAGGAGGTTCTCCTCTTTTAATTGATTCGTCAATATCAACTTTGATTGTGTCAAAAGAAATATTTAACTGTCCAAGTAATTTCTTCCTTCTGGGAGAAGATGAAGCTAAATAAATTGGTGTTACAGTTTTAAACATTTAATCTTTAACTCAAGCTGTGGCCGACAAAATACATTTGGCATAATACATCCTGAAATATTTTAAGAATTGAAAAACATATCTCCTATAAAATTAAATAAAACCAGTCAATAAAAAACCCGGCTGAGTAGAAATAAAAGTTAAAACGATGGGAAGATTAGTTATTATTCAGGTAAGATATTTCTGTGCCTGGGAAATAATGAGATAATATTTCTTTAAACTTTATTCCGGCTCTTGATTGACTTACAGCGCCCCATTGGCATAAACCAACTCCATGCCCATAACCTTTTCCATGAATGATAACATTTTTGTTTTCATCTAATGTCAAATCAAACCAGATACTTTTTAAAATACTTTTATTATTTGCTGTTCTTATTATACCACGGATATTATTTCCAAATAAACTTATAGACTTTTTCTCTCCGGTTTCAGAAGATGATAATTCAATTCTTAATTCATTCACTCTGCCGGATTCAAATCTGTTTACTATATATATGTTTTCCAAAACATCAAATAAAGAATCAACTAATCCTGCAAGTTTTAATCTCTCTATAAAAAGAGAGGAACTAAAAACTTCTTCCCATTCAAATGAAGGAGAAATTGAACAATAAGGATTTATTCCATCATCAACACCTGAAAGATAATATGCTGTATCAATTCCAAAAATATTTTTTACATCTTCAGTTTTTCCACCACAGGTTGAATGGTAAAAAACAATTGCAGGTTTGTTGTTATAAGTTAAAATAAGATCTTTTGTTTCATCAACTGCTTTGTTTGAAATAGGTTTTTCAACATCAACTCCACCATAAACCTGGTCTCTTGTATCAATATAAAGATCGAAGTTTTTTTCACGTTTCATTTTCATCAAAGTATAAGTTCTCGCACAGATAGCAAAAGCTTTAAGTGCTTCAAAATTCTCTTCTCCTTTACCAAGCGGCATTTCTTTTGGAATAACTCCCTTTATATAAGATTCAATATCTACATGATTAATTACAGAAATTGAATTACGGTTGCTCAAGAGCTTTAACTTCCCTCTTAGTTTAAATCCATTATATTTTAACGGTTGATTTGAGTTATTGGCAGCGAGAAAAAAATATTTTGATTCATAATAATTTTTTCTGAACCTTAAAGTTAATAGGTCATTAGCAGCTGAAAATAATAATTTATCTCCCGGATTAATTTGAATATCAGATCCTTCGGTATCAGATAAAATGCTTTCTGTTTCAATCAGGATTTCCTTTCCATTTATACTTTCTTCAATTAAT
>CAZECH010000035.1:0-13575 GCA_964510675.1 uncultured Ignavibacteriaceae bacterium | reverse complement strand
CTTCCCGAATTAACAATTCTTGTTCTTACCGTTTACGAAGAGAATGATCTTGTATTTGATGCACTATGTGCCGGTGCTTCCGGGTATTTAGTTAAGAAAACCCCGCCATCAAAACTACTTGAAGCAATTAAAGAGGCTCACGAAGGGGGATCTCCCATGAGCTCCCATATTGCGAGAAAAGTTATTGATTTTTTCCAAATAAAAAAACCTGTATCACTTCAAAAAAGTGCGTATATGCTTACACCCCGTGAAAAGGAAAGCCTTAGTGGCCTGGTTGAAGGACATAATTTTAAATTCATTGCCGACTCACTTTTTATAAGCATCGAAACCGTGCGCTTCCATTTCAGAAATATTTATAAAAAACTTCATGTACATTCACAATCGGAAGCTGTTGCTAAAGCAATTAAAGAAGGGATAATTTAAGTTCAAGAGCAAGTGTAAGTTTAAGTTTTAATAAGAATCTCAGGGCCATTTTCGTAACTTTTGTTTTGTCACTGCGAATTCCTTTAGTAGGTGAAGCAATCTCAACTTTGGAAAACGCTTCACTAGTCAAAGGACTCATTTAATATTCTGCTCTTGAACTTGCACTTACACTTGAACTTACTCTTTTCATATCAACCTGTTTATGTAGTAATAAAGTAAATTATATAACAGCCTTCAAATAAATACCCTCATTCGTGTAGTAGAAATATTTTCCTTTTAATTGTAGCTTCGTAGCAAAAATGTGAATTACGTTTTACAAATAAATTCGAAATCAAAAATCAGAAATAAGAAATTCAATGATTAATGTTGTTGTTGTAGAAGATAATGATACAATTCGTGAAGGATTAATAATATTAATTGATGGAACGGACGGATATAATTGCCTTGCGGCTTATCCTAAATGTGAGACAATGATTAAAAATGTTAAGAAATTAAATCCTGATGTTTTATTAATAGATCTAATGCTGCCGGGAATCAGCGGTATTGAAGGTATTAAACAAGTAAAGGCTATTCTACCCAACATAGCGATTATTGTTTTAACAGTATATGAAGAGAATGATAATATCTTTGAGGCATTATGTGCAGGAGCCAATGGTTATGTTGTAAAAAAGGCTCCTCCAGCAAAATTACTAAATGCTATACAAGATGCTTATAAAGGATGTACCCCAATGAGTTCCAATATCGCAAGAAAAGTAATTGATTTATTTCAGCAGAAAAAAATATCAAATAACGAAGGAATTAATCCTAAATTTAAATTAACTGAACATGAAAAAGAAATTTTAAATAAGCTTGTTGAAGGAGATAGTTTTAAAGCAATAGCAGATTCACTATCAGTTAACCTCGATACATTACGTTTGGATTTCAAGGATATTTACAAAAAAATTCATATTTACTCAGGTTCAGAATCTATGTAACAAAAAATTAATGAGAAATGAATGTGATTAAATTTTTTCCCCTCTATTTAGGTAGTATTATTTAATACATATAAATAAAGAATAGAAAAATACCCTTGTTTAGGTAGTGGAATGAAGTGTCTTAAATCAATAGGTTAGGGTACTATTAAATTTTCGACGTGATTTTGTGATCAAGGATTATCATATTTACATAAAAATTTAGTTATAAAACGTGGAGCAAAAATAACGGATAAATTTTACGACTTACCATGTTAAAAACTTATAACAAATCAACTTCAATATCTGGATCTTGAGTGGTATTCTTTACTGAGTATTTTTTGATTAAGTGAATGAAAACCTGTATATCATTTATAATTATTTTTTCCTGTTTTTATTTTCCTGCTCTCGCCCAGGAAGACAATACCCAAATTATAGCAACCGTTGGAAATTATAATATATCATTATCTCAATTTAACGAGAGATATTCCAACTATCTTATATCCTCCGGCTCAAGAGACAACTATCCCATTCGTAAAGCAATTCTCAATAAAATTATTAATGAAATTATTCTTTACTATTATGATTCCAATGAAAATATTCTAAACAGCCATGAATACAAAAAAGAATTGGATGAGGCTAGAATCAGAACAATCCTTGCCTTTCTTAAGGATCAGGAAATTTATGCCAAAATATCTGTTAACGAAGAAGAGATGAGAGAAGCATTTGTAAGAGTAAATGAAAAAGTAGCTGCACGGCATCTGTTTGCACAAACTGAAGATGAAGCTAATAATCTTTATGAATTGGTTAAGATTGGAGTAGATTTTGAAACATTGGCAAAGCAGGTTTTTACGGATTCAATTCTGCAAAATAATGGAGGTTACCTTGGTTATTTTACCTGGGGGGATATGGATCCAGTATTTGAAGAAGCTGCGTACTCTTTAAAAGTTGGTGAAATATCAGCTCCGGTTAAAACAGCTCATGGTTATAGTATTATAAAATTGGAAGACAAGGTTTCTAATCCTCTGCTAACCGAATATGAATTTCTTAAAAAAAAATCTCATCTAGAAAATGTACTAAAGATCAGGAAAAAAAATCCTTATGAATTAGAATATATAAATAGAGTTTTTGATAAAAGCAGGTTATCATTTAATAATAAAAGTCTTGATAAAATTCTGTCTAACCTATATAATAATAGAAATGAAATAGAATCAGATAATTTCAAAACTCCGGAATCAGAATGTGTCTATTATAAGGACAAAGTTTATAGCCAGGTTGAAATTGAGCAAAATATTTCTGAATTGCCTTATTATCACCGAGACAGAATTAATTCTATTGAGAGTCTTAAAGCGGCCATTGAAGGAATGTTATTAAAAGAAGTTCTTTATAATATAGCTGTAAATAAAGGCTATGACACAACGGAAGCTGTACAGGAAATGTATGATAAATATAAAAAGAGTGTCTTCCTGAAGTTTAAAAAAGATGACATAACTAAGAATGGGTATATTCCGGATTCTACAGCTTTTAATTACTATAAGGCTAATATTAATTCTTTTTCATCCGAACCTGAACTGAACCTCCAGGAAATTCTTGTGAGCACGAAAGAATTGGCTGATAGCATACTGATGCTTCTTTCGGCCGGAAATGATTTTGGCGAATTGGCTAAAAAGTATTCATTAAGAAAATGGTCTGCAGAGAATAACGGGATATTGGGATATTCACCTCTTCCTATGTATGGAAATTATAGTAATTTATTTTGGGAAACCCAAGTTGATGAAATTATTGGTCCCGTGAAAATTGAAAATACTTATGGAATATTTAAAGTACTTGGAAAAACTGAAAATCAACCGATAGATTTCAATCTAATTAAAAATGAAGTAATAAAAGAAGTTCAGTTTGAAAAACAAACTGAGATTCTCAGAGATTATATTAATTCACTTCGTAAAAAAGTGAATATAAAAATCAACGATAATTTACTTAGTATATATGAAGTAGCAGGATAAAAATTTTTTTACCGAAATGAAAACTTAACCTGGTTTTAAGATTAAGGAGTCCATTATGAAAAAAATCTTACTGATTTATTTTACTATTCTGAATTTTACCTTTGCGGGAACCACCGGGAAAATTAACGGAAAGGTAACCGATAATCTGACAGGAGAACCACTTCCTTTTGTTAATATAATTTTAGAGGGTACAAATTTCGGTGCAGCAACCGATATTGATGGGAATTATGTCATCCTTAACATTCCTCCCGGAAAATATAATTTAAAGGCTCAATATATTGGATACCAAACAGTTGTTGTAGAAAATATTTCGGTTTCTATTGATCTAACCACTACGGTTGATTTCAAACTAAATGAATCGGCAGTGGAATTGGAGGAAATTGTTGTCCAGGGAGTACAGGGGCTTATTAAGAAGGATGTAACATCAAGCCAATCTTTAATTTCATCGGATCAGATAGACGCACTGCCTGTATCTGAACTTGATGATGTGCTTCAGCTTCAGGCTGGTGTTACCAGGGATGCAAGCGGTGATTTTCACATTAGAGGTGGAAGAACTTCTGAAATAGCTTACTGGGTAAATGGAATTTCAATAACAGATGCATATGATAACAGCCGAGGAATTCAGATTGATAATAATAGTATCCAGGAGTTACAGGTAATCAGCGGAACTTTTAATGCTGAATATGGAAATGCCATGTCCGGTATCGTTAATACTGTTACTAAAGAAGGAAACATTGATTATCATGGAAGTTTATTGATTTATAGCGGCGACCACTTGAGTAATTTTACAGAATATTTTCCTAATATTGATGATATTGATCCTGTATCTAATTATAATTTTCAGGGCAGTTTAAGCGGACCGCTTCCTTTTACAGATAATATTATTACATTTTTTGTAAATGGAAGATATTATTATGATGATGGTTATTTGTATGGCGAAAGAAGATTTAATACTGATGGAACACCCGGTGATAAAAGTGTGGTTCCAATGAACTGGCGGAAAAACTATTACGGTCAGGGAAACATTGCTTTTTCTCCAATACAGGAATTAAAATTTAATATTGAAGGTTTATATTCAAAAGAAGATTTTCAGGATTATAATCATGAGTATCGTTTAAATCCTGATGGTAATGTATTTAAATTTGCTGAAAGCTATAACGGTACAGGTACCATTACTCATATGCTTTCATCATCTACCTTTTATACGGTAAAAGGCTCTTATTTTTATAAAGATTTTAATGAATATTTATATGAAGACCCTTTTGATTCAAGATATTTTCATCCCGACTCTTTACAACGCGGGAGGCTTGATACTTATTCTTTTAGATCGATGGGAACAAACCTGCACAGGTTCTATAGAAAAACAAATACATATCTGGGTAAAATTGATTTCACAAGTCAGGTATCTCAGGAGCATTTAGTTAAAATAGGAACAGAGGTAAAATCCCACAATTTACAATTTGATGATTATGATCTTGAACCGCTCAGAATTAATGGTATCCCGGTTGAACCTTTTCAGCCATCGATACCAGATATAAGTCAAACAAACCGGGATCAATATGAAAATGAACCTTTTGAAGTCTCAGCTTATATCCAGGATAAAATAGAGTTTGAAGAAGTTATTATTAATCTTGGTGTTAGAATAGACTATTTTGATGCCAATGGAAAAGTTTTGGTTGATAGAAAAGATCCGAATATTTTTGCCCCACTTCGTCCTGAGATGGAACAATTAAGTATACAAGAAAGAGAACCATTCTTCTATAAAGATTCTGAATCCAAAATGCAGGTTAGTCCTCGGTTTGGTATTGCTTATCCCATAAGTGCAACAGGAGTTGTTCATTTTTCATATGGACACTTTTTACAAATCCCCCCATTCCAATATTTATTCCAGAATGGACCTTATAAAATTCCAAACTCAGGAGCAAATATTGGTGTTTTTGGAAATCCTGATCTCGAACCACAAAAAACAGTTATGTATGAAATTGGTGTTAGGCAGGAATTTTATAATGATTACTTAATTGATATTACTGGTTTTTACAGAGATGTAAGGGATTGGATAACTGCAGGGCCAATCATTCAAACTTATAACCTTGTTACCTACTCTATCTTTACAAACAAAGATTATGCAAATGTAAAAGGTATAACACTTACATTTAATAAAAGATTTACAAATTATTTTTCTTTTGATCTTAACTATACCTACCAGGTTGCTGAAGGAACAAACTCAAAGCCGGAAGATGAGTACAATGCTGCAATAGGTAGCGGAGAACCAAGTCTTTTCCTAATTCCAATGGATTGGGATCAAAACCATCTGCTCAATGCATCTATATTTACCGGTTACGAAGGCTGGGGAGCAAGCTTAATTGCAAGATATGGAACCGGATTACCCTATAGTCCAACAACTACTCTATATACATCAGAACGATTAACTGGTGGTGGCCTTATTCGAAACACCAGAAGAATTCCCAGCCAATTTACTATGGATTTAAAACTGGAAAAAACTTTTCAATTACTGGGATTTGATATAAATGCTTTCGTGAGAATATTTAATTTACTTGATAATAGAGTTCCTATAAGAGTATTTGGAGATACCGGTCAACCGGATTTCACAACAGAAACTCAAACGATTATTAAGAATCCTGCAAGCCCTAACACACCGGAAGAATATGTGAAATATCCAGATCACTATGGTGAACCAAGAAATGTACAGTTTGGAATTGATCTTTCATTTTAAGTAAATGATTTACCGGAGGTTTTTAATGTTCTCTTTTAATAAAAATACTGCTCTTTTACTCTTCCTTATCTTCACTTTTACAGGAATTGATTATGCACAGTATATTCCCAGCAAAGAGAGAGGTGATGTAAGATTCAGAAGAAAAGCCCAGATGGAGGGTAACCAGATTAGAACAACAGTCTTTAATTATGGAATGACTGGTAGAGAAAGCGGTAGTGTGCCTATATCTGAAGAAACACCTTATGAATGGCCCAAAAATACCGGACAGGTTTATCTTGCAGTTGCTGGAATTGTAGTAGGTGCTGAGGTTGTAGATGATAATGGAGATATACAAAGAATAATTTCAAGATGCCATTATCTACAATCACCAGCTGGACTTACATGGAATTTTGAACCAATACCTGGCTATTACAATGAACAAAATCCGGAAGGTTTGGCAACAAGTAATGATCCAGCTACCTGGCCTCCTTCATGGCCGGATAAAGTTAATGATCCTGATGATCCGGGTTGGCCGGGAGCCTGGAATGGTTATTTCGGGAAAAATGTTTTTAATGCTGATCAGGAAATGTTCTTCCGTGCATCAGATAATAATTATGACAGGTATGCTTTTTATTTTCCGGATACAACTGACCTAACAAGAAAAGGATTAGGTCTTATACTTGACGTCCGATTAATGACATGGTCACAGATATTAGTTCAGGATGCATTATTTCTTTTATTTAAAATAAAGAATGATGGAACAGAACCATTAAACAAAGTTGGTGTTACTATCACGTGGGCAGATTTTGTTGGTGAAGATGGAAATGATGATATATCCGAGTTTGATATTTTAAATGACATTGCCTGGTCACGTGATGCTGATAACCAATCTCCTGCAGCTGCATTTGGCTCAGATCCGGTTGGAATAGTTGGCGGAGCTTTCCTGGAGACACCCGGTAATGCAATTGACAGAATTGATAATGATGGCGATGGAGAAACCGGTGGTCCAAAAGTTACAATAGAGATGGTGATCTCTGAAAGTGATACATCTAATTTAGATGACCCCAGACGTTCCGATGGTATAGATAATAATGGAAATGGTTTAATAGATGAGAATGAAACGCATAGCCTTCAGGGAGGAGTTTCTTATGCCGATAGAATAGATCAGAATTTGAATTCAGAATCCGGAAGCCCGGTTGTTACAAGTGATATGGTAAATCAATCATCTGGTGATAGCTGGAAAAGATGGCCTCCTAACCCGGAAACAGACCTACTACAGAATGGTGCCGTTCATCTTATTTTGGTTGAATCAGAAGATGTTGGAAGGGCCTTTGTTGATTTTATAGATAATGATGACGATGGAGAAGAAAGTAGTCCTCTTATAACTCAGGAAATAATTAATACTGCAGCTAATGATGCCCCATATTTTAGATATAAAGTTCCGGGTACAAACATTATTCTGTATGATGTTAAAGCTGAAGATCTTGGAAAAAAATATGCAGATGGTGTAGATAACGATAATAACGGTGCTGTGGATGAATTTATGGATGAAGGTATTGATGAGATGGTTGATGAATCAAGAAATAATGGAATAGACGATGACGGAGACTGGAATATAGCTACAGATGATGTGGGTTTAGATGGTTTAGCTGAGACCGGAGATGAAGGCGAGAACGATGGCAAACCTACATCTGGTGCGCGTTTTGGCTTACCTGGAGAACCTGGAATTGATGTGACAGATGTTTCTGAAACCGACCAGATCGGGATAACGGGCTCTTTTTACAGGCCATCATCGGAAGGATTGAGCGATCAATATACGGATAATTTTGTGTGGTCTAATTTTATGGTTCCCGGAAACTTTTTTGACCCAGCTAATACAATAGCAGCTGAATATAATTTATTTGTTTCTTCAGGATTATTTCCTCTTCAGCCTGGTCAAACAGAACCAGTCTCTTTGGGTATTATTTTAGCCAATGGTCCTATAACGGATCCAGATGGCCAAATTAGAAAACAAGCAGTATTAGATAAAAAAGTACGTGCCCAGGAAACTTATAATAATGATTACCAGTTTGCTAACTCTCCTTTTATTCCAAAGTTAACTGCTATTCCTGGTGACAATAGGGTTACCTTATATTGGGATGATGTGGCCGAAGAATCTTTTGACAGGTATATTTCAAATATTGGCGGAAACGGAAATGATTTTGAAGGTTACAGGATTTACAGAGCTTCAGATCCTGCTTTTCAGGATCCTAAAATAATTACAAACGCTCAGGGATCCCCCACATTTTTATTGCCTATAAAACAATTTGATCTTGAAGATGGAATAGCAGGTTATGATTCTGTTGGATTTGAAGGAGTTCATTTTAATTTAGGTACCGATAGTGGTTTAGAGCATTCATGGGTTGACTCATCAGTGCAGAATGGCTTTACTTATTATTACGCAATTACTTCCTATGATTTTGGGTATACTGCAGGAGGCATTACACCTGCAGAATGCAAAATAAGTATTTCATTAAATCCTGATGGCACTGTTAAAACTCTTGGAAAGAATGTTGCTCAAGTTACACCCGAAGCTCCTTCTGGTGGTTATGTGGTTCCTACTTTGGGTACAATTGATTTAATAGAAGGATTTACCAGCAGCAAAATATCTTATGAAATTATTGATCCTAATTCAATCCAGGAAGGACATGTTTACTACATAACCTTTGAAGACACATTAAAATCCGGTTCGGGAACGGATACCCTTACCACCAAGAACTATACCTTGTATGATTCAACAGCAAATGTTGTTGTGATTGATAAATCAACTGAGTGGGGTGAAGGTACAGAACCTCCTATTGTAGATGGATTTAAATTGTTACTTCAGAATGAAAGCAGAGTTGCATTAGATACTGTTAAGGCTTATTGGACAAATCCTGCTATAACGAAATTCATTTTGGAAAAATATACACCAGCTTTTGGTACAGTCAGAGGTGAACAAAGACCCAATGATTATATAATTATGTTTGATGAAGTTGGTGTTGATACATCAAGATTTTTCCAGCATCAGGATTTTACTTTAGAAACCCATCCAGCAAAACCTGTAAATTTTAAAGTGTATAATAAAAGCACTCAGAAATTTATTGAATTTGCTTTTATTGAATACGATACTGTAGGTACTCAACCAGGAAGATTTTCAGCAAGATTTCAGGCTCAAGGTTCAAGATCATTCAAAGATAGAATTGTCTTTTTAGAACCAAAAGAAGAAGGTGATACTACTTTATCACCTACCTGGTGGTTTTATATGGTTAATTCAAATTCATATGTCTTGCCTGAACCAAATGATACATCTTATATTGCTGTTTCTAAACCATTTCTTTCAACTGATGTATTAAGATTTGTCTCAAAGAAGGGTTTTATAAATACCGAACAGGCAAAAGCGGATCTTGATAAAATAAAAGTTGTTCCAAATCCATACCTTGCCCAGGCAAAATGGGAAATTCAAAACCCATATTCAAGTGGAAGAGGACCACGTTCAATTCATTTCACCCATTTGCCGAATAAATGTACTATAAGAATTTTTACAGTTAATGGTGAATTAGTTAAAGAAATAGATCATGAAAGTAATATGATGGATGGATCAGCAGAATGGGATCTTTTAACTAAAGATAATCTTTCAGTTTCTTATGGTGTTTATATCTATCATATTGATGCCCCGGGTATAGGTAAGACAGTTGGTAAACTTGCAATAATAAAATGATAAAACCTGTTTAACTTATGCGAAATATATTTTAGGAGATTAAAAGTTTATGAAAAAATTTATACTAGGTATTCTTTTTTTATTTGCTTTGATGCAAGCCGAAGTTTTTAGCCAGGTGACAAAAACAGGAACTACAGCTGCCAAGTTTTTGAGCGTCGGAATGGGTGCACGGGCTAATGCAATGGGCGGTGCATTCACTTCAATAGCAAATGATGCTTCTTCACTTTATTGGAATCCTGCTGGTGCAGCTTCATTAAATGATTTTGAAGCTATGTTTACGTACACCAGTCTTTACAAAGATTTGGACATAAATGTAAACTATGTTGCAGTTATTTTACCAGCCGGAGAAATAGGTAATTTTGGAGTAAGTGTTACAGCATTAGATTTTGGCGAGATGGATGTAACAACAGAAACATACCCGGAAGGAACCGGTGAAAAATTTTCTGCTTCCAGCTATGCCTTTGGACTTTCTTATGCCAGAAACATTACTGATGATTTTGCCGCCGGTGTAACTATAAAATATGTTATGGAAGGAATATTTAATTCCTCGGCCAGTGGAGTTGCTTTTGATGTAGGTACAATTTTTAAAACTCCTTTTTTAGGAATAAAATTCTCCAGCATCATTACTAACTACGGTTCAAAAATGCAAATAGCCGGAGAGGATCTCTTAATCAGATATGATGCCGATCCCAACAGCCAGGGAAATAACGAAACTACGGACGCTTATTTAAAAACTGATCGGTTTGAATTACCACTTAGACTTCAAATCGGATTGTCAAAAGATTTTGAATTTTTAAATGAACAAAGATTTACAGTTTCAGTTGATGCAGCTCATCCAAATGATAATTCTGAATACTTAAATATTGGTGGTGAATTATCTTTTCTTGAAAACCTTATTTCTTTGAGAGGCGGATATAAAGGATTACTGCTTGATGATAATCAGGAAGGTTTAACTCTGGGTGCCGGATTACATTATGCATTAGGAGTTTTTACCGTGGGATTTGATTACAGTTACCAGGAATTCGAATTCTTAAGCTACATTCACAGTTTCGCCGTATCATTCAAGTTTTAAATTATGGTATTTAATACTAGTAAAAACTTAAATAACTTATTAACTAACAAAAACAAAGGTATAATTATGAAAAAAGTATTTTTACTTTTCTACTTGATGGTTTTAACAGGAGCTAATTTAATGGCTCAGGATGTTAATGTAACCTTTCAAGTTGATATGCGTGTTTCAATTTTGGGCGGGTATTTTAATCCTGCAACTGATGTAGTTACTTGCCCGGGTGCATTTAATAACTGGTTAAATGAGCCTCCCGCAAATACAGAAAAAGTTATGAGTGATGCGGACAATGATAGTGTTTATTCTATTACTATCTCAATGGCGCCCAATACATCGTATGGTTATAAATTTAATATTGGTTTGGGATGGGACGGTAAAGATGAAAAGACAGGAGATAGAACTGTGAATGTCGGTGCTTCCGATATGACAGTTGATCCTGCATTCTTTAGTGAAGTTGGTAATTATACAGGAGTTTCTGCTCCGGTTACGTTTAATATTGATATGAGAGGTCCTTTAGCCGGTCCAATGGAATTAGCAGATCATGTATATATTGCAGGTAATTTTACAGACTGGGGAACTAGTGCAGTTGAATTAACAGATACTGACGGAGATTCAGTATATTCCGGAGATATAGCTACTTTTACTTCAGGAGATATAGCTAGGTATAAATTCATTTGGAGTACAGGAGCCGTAGGTTCAGGTAACTGGGAAACTCCTGAGCCAATTGAGAATGAGCAACTTTTACCTGGTGATTTGAACAGGCTTTGGGGAATGGTAGATGGAACCAATGAAATTACAAGGCTGTGGGAAAATAAAACTCCGGGAGCTGTTTTAGTGGATGGTAATATTTTATTTACCGTTGATATGAGTGTTGCTACCGAGCTTGGTGTATTCAATCCGAATGCTGATTCGGTTCAGATTAGGGGAGAATTTAATGGCTGGGGTGATACTGATCCGACCCGTGCTTTAATGAATCAGAGTGGAAGTAATCCTGATCTTTGGTTCTTAAATATACCTATGGTTCAGTTACCTCAAAATGATACATTAATTTATAAGTTTTTTATAAAGAATGATCCTAGCAGTACACCTTATTCAAATACCGGATGGGAAGTTGCAATTGTTCCAACTCCTTTTGGAAATCGTGATCGTCCAATAGAATTTATGGGTGAGGACAATCAGCAAGCAGAATATGCTTATTTTGAAGGTGTTCATACAGATTGGGTTATACCTACCGGTACAACCGTTGAAGCGACCTTCACTGTTGATATGACAACTGCTACAGGATTTAATCCTGTTACAGATACAGTTTTATGGATCCCAAGACAGCCGTTTTACTATGCTGTTAATGGATTAGAATGGCCCGGAGAATATCCGAGAATTTATGTAATGACTGACGCTAACTCAGATATGGTTTATGAAGGCACTCTTGTAATAGATGGTCCTAATTTCAACGGATTTTTATATAACTATGGTTATGCAAATGCAGGAGGTCTGACACAGGAAGCTGGAAGCCAGGGAGAATGCCGTGTAAGATATATTGCACAAACTGGTCCAAGATCTTTTGTTAGTCCATATACAATGGAACCAGATGTTTGGACTGATGGTGAAAAGCCTGAAGAAACTCCTCCAACAAGCGTTGAAGAAATATCTGGAGTAATTCCAAATACATATTCACTTGAGCAGAATTATCCAAATCCGTTTAACCCGTCAACCATGATAAGGTTCAGCATTCCTGAACAAGGATTGGTAACTTTAAAAGTTTACAATCTTTTAGGAGAAGAAATAGCAACCTTGTTAAACAGTGAATTGAAGAATGGAACTTATGAAGTTGATTTCAATGCAGCTAATTACAGCAGCGGAATTTATTTCTATACAATTAATGCTAATAATTATATTGCAACTAAGAAGATGATACTGATGAAGTAATTTACTCAACTGTTGTTGGAAAAGCCGGTTTAAACCTGTTTGAATAAGAGAGGGAAAGCCGGCTTTTTTATTTAAGTAAAAATTAATTCATCCTATCTACTGCATTTTGCAGTTGTCTTTGCAGGTTAGAAGCTTCCGGATAATTTGGCTGCAGCGATAGCGCTTTGTTTACATTCTCTAAAGCCTGCTTATAATTATTTTTCTTTACGTATACTCCCGCAAGGTTATACCAGACTTGTGAATCTTCATTATCGTAAGTAAGACTTTCCTTAAGATATTTTTCAGCGGAATCCATCTTGTTATTGTACAGATCAATAATACCAAGCCATTTTGCTGTAAATCTGCCGGGTTTAATCTTATATCCCTTCATTAAATATTTATATGCCCGGTTATAATCTTTAACGGGCAATAAAACATTAGCTACATAATCATAATATTCAACAACAATAGGATATTGAGAAATAAGTGCATCCATTTCTTCAAGAAATGAGTCGATATCTTTTATCCTTAAATAATAAGCGGCCAATTTTCTATGAGCTTCCTCCCAGGTTATCTTATCATAAAGGATTTGTGAAGCAAGTGAGTCAATATTATTTTGAAGATTAAGTACAGTTGAATTCGTAAGTTTATTACCTTTGGAAATAAATGGCCAATCATTTTTTAATATTTTTATTCTAAAGTTACTAACTACTGAATCTAATTCCGTAAAATTGAAATTTGCTGTCGTTATACTATCTTGTTCCCGATTAGATAAA
>CAZECH010000034.1:0-13707 GCA_964510675.1 uncultured Ignavibacteriaceae bacterium | reverse complement strand
TGGAATTACACTATCTGGAGTAAAATATTTTTCAGATAGAAATGTTACACATACTTTTTCAGAGTTCAGCGAAGAAGGTTTATCGAATGTTCTTAATAACAAATACAGTTTTGATAAAGCTGTTCTAACTTTTACTTTTACACTTAACACAATAAAAATCCAGTCTGTTGAGCTGCTTGATGTTGAAATTATAAATGAAATTTATCCGACTCTTTCAGAGCTTTATCTTAATTCTCCCTTTGCAATTGGTAAAGTAGTTAACCTCACAAATGAACCTGTCTCAGTAAAACCTTATTCCCGGATTGAAGGAATAAACCCGGTAAATATTCATTCACCTGAGATAGTAATTTCAGGAAGTGATACGATTGAAGTAGAGTTTTTTACCTTAATACCGGATTCCTTCAAGAAAAATAAACCGGAAATTACTTATGCAGATTTTTATGTTTCTGTTTCAGGCGATGAGCCTGATGATCAATTTCAAAAAGCAGTTTTAGTTAACGGGAGTAATTCGTGGGATGGAACTGTTTCAAACCTGAAATATTTCATTAAGAAGGATTTAAACTTCTCGTTGAATTATGCAAAAGAAATTCTAAGCAACTATAAAACCGAATTGGATTCATTGCAGAATAATCTTGGAAATTTTTACCAAACAAAAATTCTGTTTAATGAAGTTGTTAAGAATCTTATTTATGTTTCTGATCCAAGGGTATCTGCAGAATATGTGCAATTCCCCAGTGAGACAATAAAAATAAAAGGCGGAGATTGTGATGATCTTTCTGTTATGTTCAGTTCGTTGCTTGAAAGTATTGGAATAGAAACTGCTCTTGTTGATTATAAAGCTATTGAAGGATTAAGGCATGTAAATGTTCTGGTAAATACAGGATTAAAACCCGGTGCAGCTTATTTGATAACAGAGAATGACGCAAAATATTTTATAAGAAAAAATGAAACCGGTCAGGACGAAATCTGGATTCCTGTTGAAACAACTTCTCTGAATGACTTTAACACAGCCTGGAATATTGGTACGGAGAAATTTAATCGTGAAGCAATCCAGGAATTAGGAATTGCAAAACGTACAGTTGAAATAATAGATATTTATTAAAGAGGTACAAAATGAAAAAGCTGATTTTTTTAATAATAATGATTGCAACCGTATTAACTTTTGCTCAATCATACAAAGTTGGAAAAGTAACCGGGACAGTAAAAATCCTGGACTCAAATGATAATTGGATTGAAGTTAAAGACGGAACTATCCTATCATCCAATTCAATTCTTGTTTCAGAAAAAAAATCTTCCGTGAAAATTTCCGGTAAAGGGATGAATTTTACTTTAAAGGAATCATCTGCTCTTTCAATCTCCAGCATAAAAAAAATGACTCTTGATGAATTACTTCTCGCACTTGCAATGGAAGATATGATTAACGCTCCGAGAAAAAATGAAAAAAATAACGGCAAAAGCACGGCAGTATATGGGCCTAAAGAAACAGGCAGAGTTAATGAGATGGTTCAGTCAAATGACTTTGGATTGAAAAGAATTAATGGCGCCGTTCAGCTTGCAGAAAGTGGATTTAAAGAATCAGCGGTTGTAACTGCGAAAGAAATTTTCAGAAAATATCCTCAGACGAAAGAAAATTCTCACATCAGAATTTATTTTGCAGATATTCTATATGAACTTGGATTATATGAAGAAGCTTATGATGAGTTCGTTTCAATAAAAGAATTAAAATTATCTGATAAAGAAAAAACTGAGATAGAAAGTAAGCTTATTCTGTTGGATAAAAAGCTTGTAAACAAATAATTCTATAAGAATAATGGAAATGTTGGAATAAGGGATAACACATAATTTCTTATTAAAAGGAATAAACAATACTTACTCCGTTGAAATTCGGTTGAAGAGATAATTTGTTTTTTCCAGATTCCTCTTCTTTATTTACTACATACATTCCTGTACCAAATCCCAGCAACGCTCCCCATACAACATCAGAAAAGAAATGTTGATTGTTTACAACTCTTGCAGCGGCAGTTAATGTTGCCATGCTGTAAAAACCTAATCTTGCCCAGAAAGAATCAATTCTTTCTGCAAGCACTGTTGAGATTGCAAATGCTACACTAGTGTGCCCCGAAGGAAATGATTGATACTCATTGCTTGATTGGAAACCGGTAAATGCCCATTCACCTTTTTCGTAATATGGACGGATTCTTCCTGCTAAAAATCTTACAAGCATTATACCCCCGCCGGAAATTAAAAGGCTTTCACACAACAATCTTCCTGTCATTCTTATATCGTCATTTTTAATGAACAAGCCTGCTGCATAAGTACTTAATGAAAAAGCAATAGCATAAGGAGTTATTCCGTATGATGTGGGAATATCCCAAAAATCCTGGTTAAGAGATTTAATAGTATTGCGTCCGACTTTATTTGTAATCTCCTGGTCAACTGGAAATAAAAGAAAGCTTCCCCCTATTATACCTGCGGTATACAGCCATTCAGTTGAAGAAAAATTAAATGGTTCTGTATAGAAAGAAAAAAAATCTCTTGCGATTATTCCGGTATCATTTATAAAATTTTCTGAAATAGATTTGTTAGTTGTTAATGAATCCTGGGCAAAACAGTTTAATGACAATAAAAATGTAATTGATACAAATATATTTTTATTCATAGCTTCATAATAATTTAAATTACTCAGAATTATCCAAATCCATTTAACCCAAGGACTACAATTGAATACTCACTACCTGAGAATGCAGAAGCAAGAATAGATATATACAACACACTTGGAGAGTTTGTAAAAACATTGGTAAACAGCACAATAGGAGCGGGTTATCAGGAGATTGGATTTGATTTATCTTCACTACCATCAAGGATATATATTTACCAGGTAAAAGCAAAAGGACAAACCAATACCTTTGTTAATTCTAAAAAGATGTTACACTGAAGTAAGAGAATATTATAAGTGAGGTTCATCTTGAAGGTGATCCTCACTTTTAGAAAACTCTTGATTTTTCTATATTGAAATAAACCTCATCTCCGACTTTAATTACCAGGTTATCATATTCTTCATTACTAATTGCCGCATCAATAAATTTTTTTGATCCAATGTGTTTTAGTTCGATCCTTACAGATGCACCAAATTTAAAAATATGAGTAACCACTGCCGGGACAAATTCTGAATTGAATCCTTCTTTTACAATTTTAATATTATGAGGTCTTACAAACTCAACTCCGGATGAATCATCAATAACAGAAGAATTGCAAATAAATGCATCCTCTGAAGAGAATTGATTTACATTTCCGATAAAATTATATACAAATGCATTGGCAGGTTTTTCGTAGACTTCCATTGGAGTACCAACCTGTTCGATTTTTCCTTTATTCATTACAACAACTCTATCAGCGACTTCCAATGCTTCTTCCTGATCATGTGTTACAAATATACTTGTTATGTTAAGTTCGTGATGTAAATGCCTTAACCATCTTCTTAATTCTCTTCTAACTTTTGCATCAAGAGCACCGAAAGGTTCATCGAGTAGTAGTACTTTGGGTTCAATTGCAAGAGAGCGGGCTAAAGCAACTCTTTGTCTTTCTCCACCAGATAATTGAGAAGGATACCTTTTTGCTGCCCATTCAAGCTGAACCAGATTGATAACGGATGAAACTTTATCTTCAATTTCATCTCTTCTAGGCCTGATTTTACGTGGTTTGACTTTCAAACCGAAAGCAATATTTTCAAATACAGTCATGTGCTTAAACAAAGCATAATGTTGAAATACAAAACCAACATTCCTTTCTCTAACAGTCTTATCATTCATGCTTTCATTAAAAAGATAAATACCGCCGGCATCAGGAATTTCAAGTCCCGCAATAATTCTTAGTAGAGTTGTTTTGCCGCATCCTGATGGTCCTAATAAAGCAACAAGTTCTCCTTTTTCAACTTCCAGGTTGATTCCTCTCAAAGCACGGTAGTTGGCAAATCTCTTAGTTATATTTTCAATTTTTATACTCATAATCTAATTGTAAAATTTTATTTGAATTTCCAGCTGATTAAAGTTTTAAGAAATAAAGTAATCATTGCTAAAAGAGTTAAAAGTGTAGCAACAGCAAAAGCTGCAGAAAAATTATATTCATTATAAAGAATTTCTATATGAAGCGGAATCGTATTTGTTAAACCGCGAATGTGACCTGACACAACCGATACAGCACCAAATTCTCCTATTGCCCTTGCATTACAAAGAATTAGTCCATACATCAGTCCCCATTTAATATTTGGTAAAGTAATCTTAAAAAAAATCTGCCATCCATTTGCACCTAATGATAATGCAGCTTCTTCTTCCTGTCTTCCCTGTTCTTTCATTAATGGAATTAATTCCCGCACGATGTATGGGAGGGTAACGAAAGTAGTAGCGAGAATTATACCTGGGGCTGCAAAAATAATTTTAATATCGTATTGGTTTAAATATTGTCCCAATAAACTATGGCTTCCAAGCAAAAGCACAAATACCATTCCTGAGATTACAGGTGAAATGGTTAATGGAAGATCAAGAAGTGTTAATATGAAATTCTTTCCGCGGAAATCAAATTTAGTTATTGCCCATGCAGCTGCAAGAGCAAAAATTAAGTTAAGAATTAAAGAAACAAAGGTTGTTATAACGGTTAGCTCTATTGATGAAACTGTTTCTGCATCGGTAATAGAGGTCAAATAATTATTTAAACCGAGTTCAAATGCTTCTTTAAAAATAACAGCAATCGGCAATCCTAAAAAAATAATAAGGAATAAAATCGCAGCAGCAATTAGAGTTAACCTTACTATCAAAGGTTCACTAAGTATTGATTTATTTTTAATCTTGCCTGACATACAGAAAATAACAGGTTTTTTATTTGTGCTTTGTACTCCACCATTGGAGTATGTTAATAGTAAAAAGTAAAATGAATGAAGTTAAAAGCATTACAATTGAAATAGCTGTTGCTCCCTGGTAATCGTACTGCTCTAATTTTGACATAATTAGAACAGGGACTATTTCGGTTTTTAATGGCAGATTGCCTGAAATAAAGATAATTGAACCATATTCACCTAAAGCTCTTGCAAAAGCTAAAGTGGTTCCTGTAATTAATGCTGGTCTGATGGTTGGGAAAATTATTTTTGTAATTATCTGAAACCTGTTTGCATTTAATGTTGCTGCTGCTTCTTCAACTTCTTTATCAAATTCCTCAAGAACAGGCTGTACTGTTCTTACAACAAAAGGAAGTCCGATAAAAGTCAGTGCTATAATAATCCCAACTTCTGTAAATGCAATTTTAATCCCGATGTCAGATAAGTATCTACCAATCCATCCATTACTCGCAAAAACTGCTGTTAGACTTATTCCTGCTATGGCTGTTGGCAAGGCAAATGGAAGATCAACCATTGAATCAACAATTCTCTTTCCAGGGAAATCATATCTTACAAGAACCCATGCAACAAGAAAACCAAATACAGAATCAATAACAGCAGCTATAAATGAAGCTCCGAAACTTAATTTATATGCTTGCATTACACGCTCATCCGTTACAATATTCCAGAATTCCTTGAAATCTATACCGGCAGTATTAATAAAAATTGTAGATAACGGAATTAGCATTATAAGACTTAAATAAAGTATCATAAACCCGAAGGTTAAACCGAAACCCGGGAGGATTTTTTTTCTTGGGAATACTTTATTTGAAATATTTACGGCTTCCAATGGAATTACTTTTCATATATTTTATCAAATGTACCACCATCTGAAAAATGTTTTTGCTGTGCATTCTGCCATCCGCCAAATTCTTCATCAATTGTAACAAGTTTTAAATCCGGAAAATTATTTTTGTATTTAGCAAAAACTTCTTTATTAATTGGCCTAAAGTGATGCTTGGCTACAATCTCCTGTCCTTCATCGGAATATAGATATTCAAGATAAGCAATTGCTAATTCTTCAGTTCCTTTCTTTTTCACAATCTTATCAACTATTGCTACTGGAGGTTCTGCCAGCATACTTATAGAAGGATAAATAATTTCATACTTACCTTTTCCAACTTCATTGTTTACAAGGATTGCTTCATTTTCCCATCCGATTAATACATCACCTATTTCCCTTTGCACAAATGTATTTGTTGATCCCCTGGCTCCGGTATCAAAAACCGGAACGTTCTTTATGATCTTTGATACAAACTCCGTAACTTTTTTTTCATCGCCATTAAACTTTTTATTTGCATAAGCCAAGGCTGCCAAATAATTCCATCTTGCTGCTCCGGAGGTTTTGGGATTTGGAGTTATTACGGATATGCCGTTTCTTGTAAGATCATCCCAATCATTAATATTTTTCGGATTCCCTTTTCTAACTAAAAACACAAATGTTGAAGTATAAGGTGAACTATTATTAGAAAATTTCTGCTGCCAGTTTTCATCTAATAATTTTCCTATTTTGCTTATTGCATCTATATCATAAGCAAGTGCAAGGGTAACAACATCAGCTTCCAATCCATCAATTACTGAGCGAGCCTGTTTCCCGGAACCCCCATGCGATTGATTTATAGTTACTTTAACCCCGGTTTTTTCATACCAGTATTTTGCAAATGCTTTGTTAAATTCCTGGTACATTTCTCTGGTAGGATCATATGAAACATTTAATAAGGTTATTTCTTTTATAACAGCGTTATTATCTGGCTGCTTTTCACAATTAATATTAAAAAGCATAAATAATATTAATAGTATACCAAAGACATTATTTTTACTTGATAGAATTTTCATCTTAAAACTCTTGTCTGATATTAATAAAATTTTTGTTTAAAAGGTTGTTTAATGGATGTAAAATACTAAGATATGATCCCTTCTTGGACAATGTTCCTTTATTTTAAGCAGGCTTTTAGGTAATTTTTACAATATATCACTATTACTAATTTTTTTCTTCAATAAGAGATGTGGCAAGACATTAAGAATATTTTTTATCAGACAAAGGAATTCCTAAATGTACCAGTTACTACAATAGGTAAAACCGAAATAACACTCTGGACAATTGTTTACTTCATCTTTCTGACATTTATTCTTTTATATGTTACGAACAAACTCAGGAAATGGATTGTTTATACGCTTCTCGGCAAAAGTAAAATTGATGTTGGTATACGTATTGCCGCAGGGACAATTTTCAGATATATAGTTCTTGTTATTGGATTTATGATTGTCCTTCAAACAGTTGGTATTGATTTAAGTGCAATAACAATTCTTGCCGGTGCTTTGGGAATTGGTATAGGATTTGGCCTTCAGAACATAACCAATAACTTTGTAAGCGGCCTAATAATACTTTTTGAACGCCCGATAAAAGTTGGAGACAGGATAGAAGTTGGTAATGTTTCGGGTGATGTTGTTAGAATCTCAATGCGTTCCACAACAATAGTTACAAATGATAATATTTCTGTTATTGTGCCCAACTCCGACTTCATATCATCTACAGTGATTAACTGGAGCCACATAGATAGAAATGTAAGGTTAAACTTTCCTGTGGGGGTATCATATAGGGAAAACCCTGAAAACGTAAAGAAAATTCTGCTTGAAGTTGCAATAGAAAATGAAGGAGTACTTAAAGAACCAAAACCAGATGTTCTTTTTTCTGATTTTGGTGAAAGTTATTTGGAATTTACTTTAAGAATATGGACAAGAGAATATATAAATCGTCCCGGGGTTCTCAAGAGCCAATTATATTATGTAATATTTAAAAAATTCAAAGAGGCAGGCATAGAAATTCCTTATCCCCATAGAGATATTATTTTACGTAATCTTGATGAAATAAAAAAACTTGTAAAAGAATAATGATACAAATCGAATTTATTCTTCTTATTGCATGTGTGCTTATCTTAATTAGTGTTACAATCTCAAAATTTTCTGATAAGGCCGGAATACCTGCATTACTTCTCTTTATTGCAGTAGGAATATTTGCTGGCTCGGAAGGAATAGGTGGAATTTATTTTGATGATATGACACTTGCTCAGAACATTGGGATAATTGCACTTATTTTTATTCTTTTTGCGGGCGGACTAGATACTAACTGGAATGAAGTAAAACCGGTAATAAAACCGGCAACAAGTTTAGCAACAATCGGAGTTTTTTTAACTGCTGTTTTTATAGGTTTATTTGTTTCATATCTGCTTAATGTTTCTTTTCTTTGGGGACTTTTAATTGGATCAATAATTTCTTCAACAGATGCTGCTGCCGTTTTTTCAATAATAAGATCCCGCAGTATCAGTCTTAAGGGTGATCTTAAACCACTATTAGAATTTGAATCCGGCAGTAACGATCCAATGGCAATCTTTTTAACTATTGGAACCATACAACTTCTGATGAATCCGGAAAAAGGAATTATGGATGCAGTGCTGCTTTTTATTTTACAAATGAGTATAGGAGTTGTATTAGGATTAGCTCTGGGGAAACTGATGGTTATTCTAATTAATAGGATGAATTTTGCTAATGAGGGAATTTATATAGTATTCTCTCTTGCAATGTGTGTGTTGATTTTCTCCCTTACGGCAGTTATAGGAGGAAGTGGTTTTCTGGCAATCTATATAAGCGGTGTTCTAATTGGCAATAGCTCTTTTATTCATAAAAAAGGTACAATACGCTTTTTTGATGGTCTTGCAGTTTTAAGCCAAATAGCAATGTTTCTTACGCTGGGGTTATTGGTCTTCCCATCAAGGTTAATGGAAATTATAGTTCCGGGATTATTAATTTCAGCCTTTTTATTCTTTGTAGCAAGGCCTTTAAGTGTTTACTTTTCTTTAATATTTTTAAAACATGATTTTAAAAAGTACAGTTCCAAAGAGAAATTTTTTATATCGTGGGTGGGCTTAAGGGGTGCTGTTCCGATTATTCTGGCAACATTCCCATATATTGCAGGCGTGCCAAATGCAGATATCATTTTTAATATAGTATTTTTTGTAGTTATAACCAGTGTGCTTCTGCAAGGCTGGTCATTAACACCTGTAGCAAAATTATTAAAGCTCGACATGCCGTTAAAAATAAAAAGGGAATTACCACTTCAATTTAACCCGACAGATAATGTGGATATGGAACTGCTAGATTTTATAGTGCCGTATAATTCATTTGCAGTTGGTAAAACTTTAGCCGAGCTTAGTTTTCCAGATGACAGCAGGATAGTATTAATCTGGCGAAATGAAAAAAGTATTATACCTGGTGGAGGTACCATACTGGAAGATGGCGATACTTTATTAACTCTTGTAAATAAAAACAATATTTCGGGGGTAAAAGAAATTTTATCAAAGCAAAAGAGCGAATCTTAAAAAGATATTCCGGGAGGATATATGCGTGCTAAATTAATTATTCTGATGATTCTTATTATTCTGTTTACAATTTTTGTGGTTCAAAATACCGAGCCGGTAAGTTTACAAGTATTTTTCTGGCATGTTGCCGAACTTCCTAAAATCATTTTGCTTACAGTCACATTAGTGATTGGAGTAATACTCGGTTTCATCATTTCAACGGTTTTAAATAAACATAAAAACAATGAAAAAAATAATTTAAAACCCTTTAAGTCTGTTACGTCGATAGAGAGAGAAAAAAACAACAAATAATTAAAGCTAATTATTTTAAATACCTGAAACTGATGGAGCATATAACTATGCAATCCCAACTTTTTCTTGCCGATACATTTAAATATATCCCTTGCATATTCAATAATTTCCTTGTAGTTTTAACAAGTTCTTTTTCGCCCCATAGAGGGCGATTTTTGTTTGTATGAATATTATTGAAAAAAATATTAAGGAAATAACTGAGAATACTGTTACAGATTCAGGTTATTTTCTAATTGATCTTATTATCAGAGGGTATGCAAGGAATAGAGTTATTGAAGTTTTTATTGACGGCAAAGACTATGTTAATGCTGAAGATTGTTCACAGGTAAGCCGGGAAATTAATAACAGGCTGCAAAGCATCATTGATTCTGATGAAAATTACAGGCTTGATGTTTCATCTCCCGGAATTGACAGACCTTTAAAATATATTGAGCAGTTTCCTAAACACATTACAAAGAAATTTGATTTGAATTATAAAGAGGGAACTGAAACTAAAAAAGTTACTGCAAAACTAATTGATGTTACTGGTGAAGAACTGAAATTTTTAACACATGATAACAAAGAAATGATAATTAAATTTGAAAATATTGTAACAGCAAAAGTTTTATTAAGCTTTTCATAAGGAGATCTCATAAAATGAACGTAGATATTGTTGATTCTTTTGCCCAGATGGTAAGAGAAAAAGGTATTGATAAGGATGTACTTGGAGGTATTCTCGAAGAAGTGTTCGGTTTGCTTATAAAAAAGAAATATGGTGAAGAAGCTAAATATGATGTTGTTGTTAATATGGATAGGGGCGATATCGAATTGTACCTCGAACGCCAGATTGTTGATAAAGTTGAGGATCCTAACACACAGATTAGCCTTGAAGAAGTAAATAAAAAAGGAAATGACGATGAACTTGATATTGGTGATGATTATGTTGAAAAGTTAGAGCTTATTTCATTAGGAAGAAGACTTATAACCCTGGCAAAACAAAGTTTAAACCAAAAAATTCGTGAGATTGAAAAAGATGTAATTTATAATGAATACAAAGAGCTTCTTGGTGAAATAGTTGTTGGTGATATTTACCAGATTAGAAAAAATGATATTCTTGTAAACCATAATAAAAATGAACTGATTCTTCCGCGAAATGAGCAAATACCGTATGAACGTTATAAAAAAGGCGAAACTGTAAGAGCAATTGTTAAAGAAGTTAAAAAAGGCAACAGTGGTCCTGTTATTATAGTTTCCCGTTCTGATAACATGTTCCTCAGAAGGCTTTTTGAAATTGAAATCCCTGAAATCTATGACAACATAATTGAAATTAAATCTATAGCACGGGAACCAGGAGAGAGAGCTAAAGTTGCTGTTGAATCCCAGGATTCAAGAATAGATGCAGTTGGTGCATGCGTAGGAATGAAAGGCGTTCGTATTCATGCAATAGTTAGAGAGCTCAACAATGAAAATATAGATGTTATTAATTATTCGGAAGACCCGTACACATTTATTCAAAGAGCATTAGCCCCGGCAAAGCTTAAAAAGATTGAGATACATGAAGATCAGAAAAAAGTAATAGTTAATGCAGATAGTGACCAAGTATCTCTTCTTGTTGGAAGAAATGGAGTTAACATTCGCCTCGCAATGAAATTAACAGGTTATGAAATTGAAGTTATCAGGGAAGAAAAACCATTTGAAGAATATGAAGAAGATATTGAACTCATAGATCTTAAAGAAGAGCTCGGTGAAGATGTTTATGAGCTGCTGATTAATCATCGTTATGATACTGCTATAGAAGTGTTAACTGCAGGTCCTGAAAAACTTAAAGAAATTGAAGCTTTTAGTGAAGAAAAAATCAATGAGATAATTGAAACAATTAAATCTCAATTTGAAGAAGAGGAAGATTAACAGGTCAATTTATGCCTGAAGCTAAAGAAAAGAAAGTAAGAGTTTATAAACTTGCGACTGAGTATAATCTTTCTGCAGAGAATCTCCTTGAATTTTTGCAGAAAAAAGGACACGATGTTAAATCTCATATGTCCATCGTTTCAGATGATATGATTCAGGATATAAATGATCATTTTAAAAAAGACATTGAGAAAGCTGAAAAGCATAAAAAGAAAGTAGCTGAATTCAATAAGAAAAGAACAGAAAAAGCAGAACAGGAAGAAAAAGAACAATTCGTTAAAATTGAAGAAGATAGTAAAGAAATTCCGGTTGAAGAAGTTGTTATTCAAACCGTTACCGAAGATAAGATAACTCCTTCCGCAGAACCGCCAACGGTTTTACAACCCGAAATTAAAGAGACTGAAATTCTTAAAGAAGAAGATAAAACATTTAAAACTCCAAAAGAGCTTGAAGTTGATAAAAGAAAAGGTCTGAAAGTTATCGGAAGGATGGATCTTGGGGAAAATAAAAAAACAGAGGAAAAGAGTGAGGGTAAAGAGAAGGATCCTTCTGTAAAGAAAAGGAAAAAACCCAAAGCCAAAAAGAAAATTGGTGAAGCTGTTCCTGAGGATCCGGTAGTTGCTAAAAAGAAAAAGAGAGTTAAAAAATTTGAGATAGATGAAAAAGAAGTTAAAGAGGCAATAAGGAAAACTCTTCTCAGCATGGATGAGTCTATGATGTCCGGAAGAGCTATACAGCGTAAAAGAAAAAGAAAGGAAAGAGAAGCCGAGCAGGAAAAAGAGCAGGAGCTTAAATCTCTTGAAGAAAAAAAGATAAAAGTTAATGAATTCATCGCAGCCAGTGAACTTGCAAATTTAATGAATGTTCCTGTTTCCGATGTAATTTCCAAATGTATTGAACTGGGTTTAATGGTCTCGATAAACCAGAGACTTGATGTTGATACAATTACAGTTGTTGCGGATGAGTTCGGGTTTGAAGTTGAATTTCAAAAAGAATATACCTCAGAAGTACTTGAAGATTTACATGACGATCCTGAATCATTGAGATTCCGGCCACCGGTTGTTACAATTATGGGTCACGTTGATCATGGAAAAACATCATTGCTTGATTATATAAGGCAATCGAATGTAGTGGCAGGAGAAGCCGGCGGAATTACTCAGCATATTGGTGCTTACAGGGTTAATATTGGGGGTGATAAATTTATTACATTCCTTGATACTCCGGGTCACGAAGCATTTACAGCAATGCGAGCGCGAGGTGCTCAGTTAACAGATATTGTTATTATAGTTGTTGCCGCAGATGATGCTGTAATGCCGCAGACTGTTGAAGCAATTAATCATGCACAAGCTGCCAATGTTCCAATTGTTATCGCTATAAATAAAATAGACAAACCGGGATCTAATCCGGAAAGAATAAAACAACAATTAGCGGATAGAAATATTTTAGTTGAAGAATGGGGAGGAAAGCATCAATGTGTTGAAATATCTGCCAAATCCGGGAAGAATGTTGACGCACTCCTTGTAAAGCTTGTGCTTGAAGCAGAATTGCTTGATTTAAAAGCAAATCCGGATAGAGAAGCAAGAGGTGCAGTTGTTGAATCGGAACTTGATAAAGGTAAAGGAATTACGGCTACTATACTCGTTCAGAAAGGAACACTGAGAGTTGGAGATCCTTTTGTTGCAGGTATTTATTTCGGTAAAGTAAGAGCAATGTTTGATGAAAGGAACAAGAAAGTTATCGAAGCTCCGCCATCAACGCCTGTTCTTGTGCTTGGTTTTGAAGGAGCACCACAAGCAGGCGATGCTTTTATTGTTGTAGAATCAGAGAGAGATGCTAGAGAAATCTCTATTAAAAGACAGCAATTAAAAAGAGAGCAGGATCAGAAACAGGTTCATCATATTACACTTGATGAAATTGCAAAGAGTATAAGTGTAGGCGGAGTTAAAGAACTTGCTCTTATTGTCAAAGGAGATGTTGATGGTTCGGTAGAAGCTCTGTCAGATTCATTAATGAAATTATCTAATGAAGAAGTTGTTGTCAGGGTAATTCATAAAGGGGTAGGTGGAATATCCGAAAGCGATGTTCTTCTCGCTTCAGCATCGGATGCAATTATTATTGGTTTCCATGTAAGGCCTAACATAAATGCAAGAAAACTTGCAGAAACCCAAAAGGTTGATATAAGATTATACAATGTAATTTATGATGCAATCAACGAAGTGAAATCAG